>JAWOBQ010000145.1:0-3416 GCA_046484255.1 Bacteroidales bacterium
TCTTTATCAGTAAATAAAAATGGTTAATGGATAATTGCCTTTTTAGTGATTGTTTGATCTCGCATAAAAATACGGATTAGATAAACACCTGCAGGCTTGTTTCGCATATCAATGGTATGAGTATGCCTGTTAATTTTTTGATTTCGAACGATAGGTTTTCCGTGAATAGTGAAGATATCGAAAGATAAGAAGTCTTCTGTGTTTCCTGTAAACCGGATCGTTAAAAACTCATTGGCCGGATTGGGATAGATTTTACTACTTGAGTTTTGTAAAATTCGGTTTTCATGGCTTGTTAATATGGTAAAAGCACTATCGGTATGGATCATATTGGTTAATGTAGTGTCCTGGGAATAAGCAGTGAGTTTTAACCAGGCTTTGGTACTGTCCGGGAAATTGGAGGGGTTCCAGTTATATGTTGTATCCGTAATTCCCTTTTCGATAGTATTAAACGTATTTAAGCCATCGGTGCTTATTTCCAAATCATAAGCTACAGGCCTTCCCTGGTCAGGATTCAGTAATTGCCAGGTGATATCCTGGGAGGCATTCCATTGTCCGTCATTTGAGGGATTCATAAAAGCCATTTGAGGTTTTTCATATGAATGGAGCAGTTCTGCAAACCCTATGCCGGTTACAGAGTCTCCTCCTATAATACCCTGAACGGATATACTGCCTTCAAAAAAACGGAAAGGCAAGCTGATCTCATTTTCATGGTGGTTAGCGGTAATTGTCAGATCGACCGTGTCTGCCTGAAAACGCCATTTTTGGGCATAGCATTTTTGCATGTCAGGGGTATATTTATATTTGAGCCGGTCGATTTGAAAATCCGAGGTGAAAATATCTGTCGAATCATTGACATACATATTACATAGTCGATATGTTGAGGTATCAGGGACTTTATTCTCCGGCGTAAAAATGTTCCACAAATTGATGTCCATGCCATTCGATAAATGTATCGAAAACCATTCGTATTCTTCTTTACTGCTGGGGTTGAATGTTCCCCATTGCCGGTCGATCCAGGCTTTACCGCTAACGGTCTCAGAAATATTGTCAAATGTAAATGTTCCGCTGACATTAATTCCGGTTTGTGAATAGTAATAGGTGTAACTTGAAGCCCCCTGATGGAAATACCCTGAATCTCCCAGGATCAGGGGGCGTTTTAGGGTGTTATAGTATAGATTGAAGGCGCCGTGTTGTGCAGAAGCAGAAATAGAATACTGAAAGGGTTCTGCTTTGCCTGAAGGGCCGGTCGTATTTTTCCATTCTTCCGGAGAACTCCCTGAAGGATCTGCCTGAATATTCAGGCTGTCTTCTGATAGCGTATTATAATTGACAGGTAGCGTTTGATCATAGAAGGCTCCGGTGGTTTCATTTGTGATGGTGAATATTCTAAATCCATCATAACCCATATAGGGATAGAAAAAATAGGTAAGCATATAACTATAGTCGTTTCCTGTAGAATCCCCGGTTAGATGCCCAACAGTATACCACCATTCGGTGGGTTCGTTTGGGTGTCTGCCTTCATCTGCCGGAAAATGGATGAGGCTGCCACTTTGATGGTAAGGATATGCTTTCCAGTTTTGGGAAGTCAGGCTTTCACTCAATAATAATAAAACCATAAGCCATAATAATGATCGGATAATTTCCATATGCTTGTTATTTGATTATAACCAATTGAATTTTTAACCCCATTATTGACAAACTCTAATTCGAATGCCCGTATGTGGTTTGAATGTATTCATTCGACTGCCTGCTTTAGTATTTTTTGTTTTATTGCTGATCATATTGCCTTCCGTTCTCCACGTTACATAATTCCCAGGACTGTTATCCCGGAATGTCATTCTTTACGGAACAAGAGGAGGGTGTAAAATTAGTAAAGACTAAGTATTTTGGATAAAAATTTCCAAGTTTTGGAATTTAGTGTATATTTTTCCTGATTTTAGGGATTTTTTTGTTTAAGTTTGAACTTTATTACTAATTTTGCGTTTTGTATTAACGTATACATAAATGATTTATTGGAAACGGCACAGGAAGATATGTAAAACAGGCTTATAGAATAAAGGTCTTATAATTTTAAGGTATATCTTATCGGTTTTTCGTATTTCTTTGTTTCAAAAGCCTGACTTCGTCAAAACGATGTGTTGAAAATTTGTTTTAAAGAATTTAGGATATTGGAAAGACTTTATGTATATTCGTAATGAATATTTTTTTCATTTAGAAGAACAGATTTAGATTTTTATTATATTTTGAAATAATTATATGAGTTCAATAAAGCAAAAATATCTTTCTCATGATATAAGCCAGCGCTTTAGGTTTTTGTCTAATGTAAGCCTGGTTTTTTTGTTTGTTGCCGTAGTCGCTTTGTTTTTTGGCGTTTTCAAGTTTTCTTATGTGATCGCGGGCATCAACATTTTTGTGATTGCCTCGTCATTTATGGCTTATAACACGGCAAAAAGTTTAAAGCCTCAAATGGCGACGTATTATTTTATGATCGGCTTTTTGGTTTTTGCTGTTGCCAATTCTTTGTTCTGGGTTGAACATTCCGTGCTTGATTATAGAGATGGGTTATTTTTGTTGACCTTGTTATTGTTTGTTAATATGATCATCACGTATGCAGCTTCTTATAAAATATATCAGACCTGGTTTAACCTTGGCTTGTCCTTTTTAGTGGTGTTGTTTTTCACGATATTCCGGGCAGAGGCGTTTAATCATCTTTCCGAGCCGCTTTTTTTGAATGTAGTGCCTATATTCTTTTTATTGATCGTGGCTTTGATTTTTTCCAGGATGTTCACGATACGCCGTAATATTAATGCTCACTATAAGGGAAAGTTTAAACGGGAGAAGCGGCACTTAATGAAAATCACCAGTAATATCGATATAGGCTATGCCAGTTTTAAAATGAAATATAACAGTTCCCATGAGCCTGTAGATGCTAAGTTGGAGTATTATAACCAACGTTTTATTGATACTTTAAACCTTTCGCATACAAGTATTGACGGAGCTAAGATCTCCGATCTGAATGCTGAGGGGAAACAGCTTTTTCCTGATTATTTAGAGCTGCTGAATAAATTTACCAGGAAAAAATCTTTCCCCATTACTATACCATTAGAGTGACAAGCGATAGAAGGCCATATTTTTGCTATTGAAAACAGCCATTTTGCTATGATGATCAGACAGTAACAGAGGGTTGTCAGGCAGGGGATGGCCCGGGGAGAATTCAGGATTTTGGAATAAAACACAAATTGTTCGCAACCGCTGAAAATCATAATTACCCCTTTGAGGCAGGCTTCATTGAGTCCGGTCTAAAAACACTAAATGTATCACAGCCGCTAAAAATCAGCTTTACCCCATCCCTAAAGGGAGGCTGATTTTCAGCGGCTTCACCCTTTAGGGTTCGGGGTAAAAAGCCGGTGAAAATC
>JAWOBQ010000148.1:0-17637 GCA_046484255.1 Bacteroidales bacterium
TAGTTGCTTCCAGAGAAATGTCCCGGTATCATTTAGTGTGATCAGACCATTAAAGTCCACAACGCGTTCTCCGATCGGAACCACAACATTCAGATCGGCTATTTCGCGAAGCATGTAGCCTTCTTTTATTTTCATGTTTTCTTATTTTCTCGTCAAAGATACTTTTTTCATCTTCTTATTGGCAAGTATAATTTGATGGTGCATTAATCTATTTTTATGTGTTCAAATTCTTTTTTAATAGAATGGCTCACCAGTAAGATCAGTTTATCGCGTTTTAATTTCTGAAGGTTTTCCAGAAAATGATTTGCTGCTTTTTCATCCATCCAGCTTGTGGGTTCATCAAGTAAAATTATGGGAGCATTACTGTATAATGTTCTGGCTAATGCAATACGTTGCCATTGCCCCATGCTTAGTTCTTCCCCTTTTGTGAAAAATTTGCCCAGCATCGTTTCATATTGTTGCGGTAAATTTTCAATAACCGGCCTGGCCTGACTATATTCGGCACTCCGGAGCATCTTTGACTTATTAACCTTGTCCTCAATATTGCCGAGCGTAATATTATCCTGTGCCGGGAGATTAAATTGAGCAAAATCCTGAAAGATCACGCTGATATTTTTGCGTAATTCATGCAGGTCGAAATTTTTTATATTTATATTTTCAATGTAAATAGCTCCTTCTGTGCATTCATAAAGACGGCAGATCAGTTTGATCAGAGTGGTTTTTCCCGAGCCGTTTTCCCCATGGATTTTGGAAATTTCTTCTGGTTTTAGATGCAAATTCAATTTATCAAGGATCTTTTTTTCAGCCCCCGGATATTTAAACGAAACGTCGTCAAAACGGATACCGGTTGTTAATTTCTCAGGGAACGGCACCGGATTTTCCGGGGATTTGATTTGCGGCTGCAAATTAAGAAATTCGAAAAGGTTGCTCAGGAAAAGTTTGGTGTCGTAAATCCCCGATAAATTTGTGACAACACCTTGCATAAACCTCTGCCCCCTGCGAAATGCTTCGAAGTACATCACAAAACTTCCTACAGTAATGGCACCGGCAAATGCCTGCTTGCTTATCAGATAAATGATAAGCATTAAGGCGGCGGCTTCAAATATTGAGGTAAGAAAGTCCAGTTTGGCTTGTCTCGTTGATAGGGCTATATTTTCTTTGATCAATTTTTGCCGGATTGCAATGAATTGCTTTTGAAAGTACTCCTTTAGCCTGAACATACGTATTTCCCTGGCAAAGGCCCGGACGGTCATTAATGTTGACAAATAGGCTGCTTTTCTGTTGGCTTGTGTGTTTTTTTTCCGCCAGTTGTAGAGGATCTTTGCTTTGATTAGTTTTATCCACAAAGAAGGTAGCCCGGCAATTATCATAATCAGAATTACGACCCAGGAAAAAGATACAAGCAAAGCAATTACTCCGATCAGTGACAAGAAATTGCGTAAAAAGGCGGCAAGGTTATTAATAAGTTGCATGGGTCTGTAATTTGCTTCCTGCTGGGCGCGATGGAATGTATCATGATAGGCGGGATTATCATAAAAAGAAAGGTCTAATTCGGTGGATTTCTGATGCAATAAATTACTGATGTAGTTGGTCAGTTTTTGTGATAATATGCGATCTGATAATTGGTTAAAGACGTTGGCAGCACGTGTAAGCAGGAAGATGCCACAAAACAAAGCGGCATATAAAATGATAGTGGATAAATCCGTGCTTTCCGGGTTATGAATATTGTTTGTGATCTCATCCACTAATAATTTGACCATGTATAAAAAAGCTAATGGCAGCACACTTTGCAGCACAATAAATCCAAGTCTTACAAAGAAAAGCTGTTTATCGCTTTTATAAACTATACGAATAGCTTGTTTAAGGTTATCGACATCCGATTTTATGTGAGTTTTTTTTATCACGGGTTTGAACGATTCTTTGCCTCGTTTTATATTTCGAGTATGGGTTATTTGTTAAAATGCGATAAAGAGACTTGAAAGTCTTATAGGTTGGAGGATTAATGTCAAATAGGGTTATTATTTCTAAAATTTTGGGTAATACAGTGTTTAATAAAGGTTGAGTCGCCACATAACCAGAGCAGCCGTATTGATGATTGTGGCTATTGTAGATATTAATGACCAGTTAATTTTTACAGGTTCTACGACATAAACAGTATCTCCGGGGTTGACTATGATCACTTCAGATTCATCATCCCTGTTTCGCATGTATTTTCGAATACTCACCTCTTCTGTTTCTCCATTGGCGCGGATAATTTTGAGCGTTTTTGCTTTATTCATGTCTTTAATTCCCCCTGCGAGCCCCAGGGCAAAGAATAATTCTTGTTCTTCGAAGATTTGATATTGCCCGGGTTTATTCACAAAGCCAAAAACATTAATAGCTTGTTTTTTTATGTCCCGCACAAAAATAGTTACGATTGGATTCACAACATATTTCTCCAGGGAAATTTCGATTGTATCCTTTAGCTCCTGTGTTGTCATCCCCGCGACGAGAATGCTGCCGAAGCCCGGGTACTGTAATGTTCCGTCGGGGAGCACATAGATTTTACTTATACTAAATTCCGGATGTTCCATAACGCGAACATCCAGGATATCTCCGCGGTTAATCACATATTTTTCTGGCTCCTGTTGTGCTGATAACGAAAAGGACAACAGGAAAAAGCATAGAGAAGTTAAAAGGATGGGAATTGTCTTATGTATCATAATTGCTATTTTTAATAAATGGTTTTTTGTTTTTCCATCTGTTTAATGAGGTTTCGCTTCATGTTTTCACGCATAGCTTCGAAAGAAGGTGCATCCGGGAAAAAGTACACATTATTTTTTTCTCTGATAAATCTGCCCGGGATCCTGCCATAAGAAAAATCAGGAACGGAGAACATGTTTCGATATAAGTTCAGGATTTCCTTAACCGTTAAGTTTGTTTCAACTGTTTGTTGAACATTCTTAATGGTTTTAATTTTTTGTGCAATATTAAGTTGATCAAAAGATTTCCGCATGGCCTTGATCACATAACGTTGGCGCTGATGTCTTAACACATAGGCATTGGTGAGATGTTCAGGATCTGCTTTAAAAACATCCGAAATCGTCATGTTTTGTTGTTCGTATTTGTCAAATTTTCTTTTAATCCTTTTAAAGTCAAGAAAACGAATGTATTCCCAGGCATGAAATCCATCTATGCGCGATTTTCCGGGAGAAAGGTCATAAGTTTCAGCAAAATGTTCATCCAGATTAACTTCCACCCCATCGAGATGATCAATCATTTGAACAAATGATTCTTTTTCCTGGACAATAAAGTAATCCAGTTTTATTTCGAGCTGACGTTCAATAATATCTTTCGTAGGTTCAATTCCCAGTGTAAAAAAGATATCGATCAGTCTGTAATTGTTGCTCAGCAAAAGGGACGAATGAGGGATATGCGTTAGGTTAACGCGGTCTAATTCCGGGAAGTAGTTTATAATTATGTAAACGGCCGGGAGCCCTACATATAGAACATTGATTTGTTTAATATGCGGATCTCCGCTCAGCAGATGGGTAGTGTCCGGAAGCTCCGAAGCGCCCCGGGCAAATGAAGAATTGTAAATTTTGAATAAATTAAAATGAGTGCTGTCGCCTTTTGGCTTGCCAAGGCCCGGGATGTGATATATGGAATCGTTATCTATGGGTTGGTCAAGGCTTATGTTTTTTATATCTGCAAAATTCGTTAGCCCGTTAGCTTTGCGGATCAGCGTGCTTAAATCTGCGTCTGCTGAAATGTCATAGACCGCGGGGCGTTGAACTTCTCCACAAATACCGGCACGGATATTTTTTGTCGGGGAGGTTAAATTGTTGGTTTCACAGCCGCGTAAGAGAATTAACAAAAATATTATAGCAAATAATGAAAACAAGCTACCTAAGAAAATAATTTTGCGTTTCTGGTAATCCGTGTTTTTTACCCTGCTATGTCTTCGTTTTACCTTTTGCATATGAATTTCAAGCGAATGATTGGTTCAGCTTCCGGGAAGTGCAAGCCTTGATCGATAGAGATTTTATTAGTAATAACCGTTGTATTTGTATCCTGTATAGTATCGGTAATAGGAGTATTTCCCAAATTTAAAGTATTGCATATTTCTTATGATGGTGCCAATTATTTTTTTCCGGTTATGTTGTTTCATAAGCGTAAGCATATTGTCAAAAGAACGGCGGCTTGTATATTTAAGCCTTATGACAGGGATTATTGCCCCGACATGATCAAGTAAGAAAGTGATATCCGGAATGAATAAAACAGCAGGGGTATCAATAACGACAATGTCAAAATTTTCACTGGCCCAGGTTAAAAACTCTTTGATTTTATTGTTATCATAGTCGATGATGTCTTTGGTTGTATCAATTGATCCGGAAGAGATATAAAACATGTTTGGAACTTTGGTCTCCTGAACCATGTCTTCTTTGTTAATTTCTCCTATCAGGTATTCTTTTATCCCGGGGTTATGGCTGTTTAATTCACGTGTCATTCCCGGATCAAACAGATCAAAATCGACCATCAGTACTTTTTTGTGGTTTTCAGAAAGATAACGAGCTAATTTTATGGTGGTTGAAGATTTTCCTTCACTTCTCATCGGACTGCATAAGGCGATAGTATTTGAAGATTTATTTTTTAAAGCTTGCAGCACATTTACGGTGATGGTTGCAAATTCATCTTTTCGCCAATCCAAATTATTTTTCATTTTGTTGACGATAGACTCAAATGTTTCATTTTTGATAAAGGGAACCGTCCCTATAACGGGAAAATTATAGAACTGTTCATAATCCTGGATAAGCATTATCCGGTTGTCAATAAGATCATAAAGTATTACAGAACCTCCACCCGTAACTAATCCAAGTAATAAGGCAACGGCAATCATCATCAGGGTGTTATCTTTTTCGGGCAAGGTGGGTACCCGGGGTTCATCAATAATAATGAAGCGATGCTTCCCTCCCTGAGCTTCTGATTGTATATTAATTAGTTTTGCATTCAATTGGTTAATTGTGTTCAGGATCATTTCCCGGTTCCGGGCTAATTGTTGATGATTGGTATTCATCGTATCAGGCTTTACTTTGCTTTCAATATCATCAATGACTGCTTCTAAAGATTCTATACGTGCTTCCAGCGATATTTCACGGATCGTTTGCTCCAGATATCTTTGTTTTATTTGTTGTCGCACAGGATCTGTAGCTTCGCTACGGATCTCCATCCTTTGTTCGATACTATCATTGAGCATTTGCTTGATCTGGCTTATGTTATCTTTGATAGCCATAACATTAGGATGAGCTTCTGTAATTCTTGTTTTGGCCCGTGCCAAATCCACATGAAGGTTCATTAATTGTACCTTGAGAGGCTCTGAAAAGGAGGATTCACTGGTGATCGTCTCATCTAAATTGTCCAGCTCGCGTTCGGTCCTGGATTTGCCTGCTTTTGTAGAAGCCAGTTCAATGCGCGCATTTTGAAGATCCGTACGAAAGGATTCAATATCAGTAACCATCTCATTTATGTCTCTTTCCAGAAATGGATTCGATGATTGTTGCTCCATGATTTTCCGGTCAATTTTTTGTAGTTTATTGTTCTTATCCTTTAATTGGTTTTCAATAAAACTGACCGTTTGTTTTGAATTTTCTACGTGGTATTTGGTGAGTAATTCATTCATGGATTTCACAAAAGCATTGGCAAGTACAGGTACATGATTCTTATTGGTGGAGAAAACACTTATTAAAAATACCGGTGCTTCACCTAAACTGCTTCGGGATTTTGAATCTTCTTCTTGTTTAATGGTTACCTGGATCCCCCATTTTTCACTGTCAGAACTGATGGGGAGTTGGGCGTTTTCTATTGTAAGCCGCATGGCTTCCTGTGAACGCATTACGCTAAGCCAAAAGTTTTTATCAAATTTTGAGTTGCCACTACCTGAACTGATCGAAATTATTCTGTTGTTGGTTTGAGTGAACCCACTACTGCTTCCGAAGCTTACATAAAACATTTCCTCCGTCGAAGAATAAACTTCTTCTTTTTGAGTGGTTATGTGGTAGACAAAAACAAGCAATATGGTTAAAAGAAAAACTCCAATAAACAACCATTTATGGATGAAGAATATATGCAAATAGCGCCATATATCTACTGAACTATCATTGGAAAAATGATGCGCTTCCTTTTTTGAAGGTGCTGGGTTCATTTTCTTAAGTCGATATTGGAGACGGGGTTATTGTATATTTACAAAAGAACATTGTTTATTGCGCACAAATATAATACAGGGTTTTGGAAATAACAAATTTATTATTTGAATAATTATTTTTTTTTCGAGGGCGGTATGATGTAAAAAACAAGCGGGATCCCGTCCAGTCAAAAGCGGGGAAGCAAGTTATGGGGATAAGTATATTAATGAGTGTCTGTCTATAAAGTAGAGTGTTTGGTTCATAATGTTCGAGATCAAGGCTTGCCCCGTTTTTATCGGGTGCTTGCCCCGTTTTTTTTTATCGGGGCGTGCGAACCGAACGAAGTGAGCTCTTGAACACCTTTAAAAATAATTAAGCTTGTGAAAAAAATTTTAAACCGCAGTATACTAATGTATATGAGGATTTAAAATTTGAGCAACAACGCAGATATCGGACATTATGGACAACCACTAATTAACCTTCGCGGCACACAGATATTCATCTGCGATAATCCGTCTTATCTGCGTTATCTGTGTTCTGTTAACACTTTACCCACATAGAGATCAACTCGCTTTCAGGGATGATATAAAGTTAATTTTTAGCGGGTATGAAGTATCTGGATTTTCAGGCCAGGCTTAATAAGAGTCTGATCTGAGAATTCCATTTTATACTTGAGTCCGGTCTAAAAAGGTCACATTTGATTTTCACCGGCTTTTTACCCCGAGCCCTAAAGGGTGAAGCCGCTGAAAATCAACCTCCCTTTAGGGATGGGGTAAAGCTGATTTTTAGCGGCTGTGATACATTTAGTGTTTTTAGACCAGGCTCATACGTTTATTTTTCAGGTACATTTTTAAGCGTATCCACCAGGAATTGCCAGAATTTTTGGGTACTCTCAATATTGATCATTTCATCAGGGCTATGTGGATATTGGATCGTGGGGCCAAAAGAAATTGCATCCATTTGCGGATATTTGTCCATAATAATGCCACATTCCAGTCCTGCATGGATTACTTTTACTTCCGGCGTTTTATTGAAACGGTTTTTGTACACATCTTTCATTACAGCTAACACAGGAGAGTTCACATTAGGTTTCCATCCGGGATATTCTCCGCTATGTTTCACTTCTGCTCCGGCCAGTTCAAAAACACTACGGATCATATTTCCAAGGTCTTGCTTTGCGGTATCCACAGAGCTGCGTTGCAGAGTAGTCATTTGCACCTGTCCTTCCCGGATTTTAGCGATTCCCATACTGGTAGAAGTTTCAACCACCTCGGGCATATCGGCTATATAAGCATAAACCCCGTTAGGGCAACCATAAATTCCTTTTAGAACAGCCTCTTGCTTAACTTTTTCCATTATGCTGCCGGGCAGGTCAGCGGGTTTCGCAAAAAACATCAGATCAGGCTCTGTGCTGTAGAGTTCGGCTTGTATAATAGCCTCATAATCTTTCACAAACATTTCAAACCTCTTAACTTCATTTTCCGGTATAACTACCACAGCCTGCCCTTCACGGGGAATTGCGTTGCGCATATTGCCGGCTTCCATGGAAGCAATTCTAAGCCCGCAGGTTTTGTGAGCTTCCCACATAAACCGGTTCAGAAGCTTAATGGCGTTTCCTCTCCCAAGGTGAATATCCAGGCCGGAATGTCCGCCTTTTAGCCCTTTAATTTCTAATGTATAAGCCTGCATCCCCGCCGGCGTATTTTCCTGATTATAGTGAAAGTTTATTAGGGTATCCATGCCACCGGCACAACCGATATATAGTTCTCCTTCATCCTCCGAATCCATATTCACTAATATTTTCCCATCCAAAAGGCCGGATTTAAGGCCAAAAGCACCGGTCATCCCGCTTTCCTCATCTACTGTAACCAATACTTCCAACGGACCATGCCCCAGCGTATCATCCTCTAATACCGCCATGGCTGCAGCAACTCCGATACCATTGTCGGCACCCAGCGTAGTCCCTTTTGCCGTTACCCATTCCCCATCCACATATGCTTCAATAGGATCGTTCTCAAAATCATGCTCCACATCATTATTTTTTTGAGGCACCATATCAATATGGCCTTGTAAAACAACCCCCTGCCGGTCTTCATACCCGGAAGATGCCGGTTTCTTAATGATCACATTTCCGGTCTCATCCATTATCGTTTCTAAACCGAGCTTTTCGCCAAATTCTTTTACAAACCGGGCAGCTTTTTGTTCTTTTTTAGAAGGTCTGGGAATGTTCGTCAGACTTTCAAAATGCTTCCAGACAGATGCCGGTTCAATTCCTTTTAAATTACTCATAGATTCTCCTCCAATTCTTTTTGTTGTTTATCTGATTTATCGCTATCGCAGCCCATGGCTTTATCTGTAAAGATGGACTATCTTTTTTGTGTTAAAAAATTCTTCCTTAAAATAGTTTTGCAAATGATATACCGATACCCGCATATTTGTTTTACGGATTTCCTCACTTATTTCTCCTCCTTTCAGGTAAATAATGCCATTAGGAAATTCATTGCGGTTTTTCTTGATAATGGTATTAGGCTTCATCCATGAAACAAAATTTTCGAGATTTGATACTGCACGGCTTACAACAAATTCATAGGTTTCCGGGTGATTTTCAAATCTTCCTTGTTCGGCCGTTACATTCTCAAGACCCAGTTTTCCGGCTATATCTTTAACCAACTTGATCTTTTTGGCTGTCCCGTCAATCAAATGAAAATGACAATCCGGAAAAAAAATAGCCAGCGGCAAACCAGGCAGGCCTCCACCGGTTCCCACATCAAGAATTCGCGTCTGATCACGAAACGGGAAAAATATTGCAATCCCCAGTGAATGAATAATATGATGTAGCATAATATTTTGCGTATCTTTTCTGGAAATAACATTGATCTTCCTATTCCAGTCAAGCAAAAGCTGTTCTAAAAGAATAAGTTGATTAACTTGCACCGAATTTATTCCGGGAAAGTAATGTTCCAATAACTTCATTTTCCATAACAAATTGGTTCAAATATACATAAAATTTTTTATTCCTGATATGATCGGTGAGTCCGGTCTAAAAACATTAAATTTATCACAGCCGCTGAAAATCAAATGTGCCCTTTTTAGACCGGACTCATCGGTTATTCGCGTTAAATTCGTGTTTTTCCAAAGACATTCCTTGCCTTGAATTTCTGAAACTCCAAACAAAATGAGGCACAAGGAATTTTTGTACATCATTGCATACTGTAAAATAGTAAGGGAGCCGTATGATTTTAGCCTGAGAAATGCTTTTCACGGGCGCAGCTATCACCTCTTTGCTTAATAGTAGAGCGGCCCTTCGATCCCTAAAGGCCATCCGAGCCATATCCATAACAAAAGCATTGGTATCCTTATCAAAGCAAACGCAATAGCAAAGGGAAGCATCATAGAAATTAACGTCCCGATACCGACATCCTTTACATATTTTTGAGCAAAGACGATTACCAAGGGGAAGTATGGTAACAATGGTGTGAGGATATTGGAATACGAATCGCTGATCCTGTATGCAGCTTGCGTTGTTTCGGGGGAATACCCCATTAACATAAGCATAGGAACAAAGATCGGGGCCAGCAGAGCCCATTTGGCGGAAGCGCTTCCCAAAAGAAGGTTCACCATGGATGAAAGCAGGATAAATGCGACCAACAAGGGGCCTCCGGAAAACCCAATGGCTTTCAAAGTATCGGAACCTTTGACAGCAAGCACACTACCCAGGTTTGACCAGTTAAAATAAGCAACAAACTGGGCTGCCACAAAGGCGATCACAATATATAAGGCCATGGTAGACATGCTTTTCGCTGTCATATCCGACACATCCTTATCATTTCTAATTGTTTTTGCCACGATCCCATATGTAAGACCGGCAGCAAAGAACACGATAAACATAACAGGCACCAGGGAGTCATAGAAGGGCCGGAAGCTGCGCGTCCCGGTTTCCGGGTCGATCTCACCACGAAGCAATCCGTTTTCAGGGATGATGGTCATAGCTACCAATACCAAAACCCCTAAAGTAACTCCCATAGACCACTTCAAAGCTTTTCGCTCCCGTTTGGTAATCGGCTTTTCATCTTCAATTTCGAGCTCTCCATCCGGGGTATACGATCCCAAACGGGGTACCAGGATTTTCTCTGTCACCCATGTTCCGGCCAATCCAATCAAAGGAACTGAAGCTGCCATGATATAATAATTCGACAATGGGTTAACGGTATACTCAGGGGCTATAATCTGAGCAGCGGGCTCAGTAAAGGCTGCAATCATTGGATCAAGCCCGGTAGGGAGAAAATTGGCTCCAAACCCACCGGATACACCGGCAAAAGCAGCACCGATCCCGGCCAGTGGATGTCTCCCCATGCCCAGAAAAATAGCACCCCCCAGTGGGATCAATACGACATACCCTGCATCTGCTGCTACTGAACTGACCATCCCGGCAACTACTATAGAAAAAGTGATCACTGATTTGGGCACTTTCGATATAAAAAGACGCAAACCCACAGAGATCATTCCGCTATATTCTGCTACTCCAATACCCAACATTACAACCAAAACCAATCCCAACGGAGGAAACTCAGCAAAGGTATCTACCATACGCGTCATGATCATTTGAAAACCTTCCCGCGAAAGCAGGTTAAAAACTTCTATGGTCTCTACCAAATTCCCATCGGCATCGGTTAAGCCTGCATCTTTACCCGGGTGCTCCACAGATACCCCTCCAAAAACCCAGGATAACAAAAGAGAAACGCCCATTAATATAGCAAACAATGTTACAGGCTGGGGAAGCTTATTGCCTAAAATTTCCACCTTGTCGAGTACACGCTTAAAAAATCCTGCCTTTTCTTCCTTTTGTGTCATACGCTTTAATATCCAATATTAATACATTATCAGCTTTTTAGCCATTCGATCCCTTAATGCTATTATATGTCTCGCGGCTTGGTTTTTCCCGGCACAAAAAAAGGCATTTTTTATTAGATTACCAACAAAAAAATTTTTGAACCGCATTAGTCAATCCCGAATCTAAAATTTTATATTACACTGATTAGTAAAGGTTTGCAAAATCCGGGCATAAAGTTAAACACGACGGTTCTTCAGCCGCTTCGTATTTCAGGGATTGCAAAATCAGCAAATACAAATAAGAGTCCGGTCTAAAAAGGTCACATTTGATTTTCACCGGCTTTTTACCCCGAACCCTAAAGGGTGAAGCCGCTGAAAATCAGCCTCCCTTTAGGGATGGGGTAAAGCTGATTTTTAGCGGCTGGGATACATTTAGTGTTTTTAGACCGGACTCAAATAAGGCAGGCATAAAAACACCAAGTTTTCACCTCCGTTGAAAATCGAAAGTTCGCTTTTTCGTCCGGCCTCATAAATCGTATCGTTTGTATATGAGCAATTATCCATTAACCTTAATCAAGAAGACAGCAATGACAGACAAGGTACTAATGCAAACAAACTTAACAACCCACTGTGAATAACTAAATATAAAGCGCTTTCTTCCGCTTTTTTAAGTATCTATTTTTGTGGTGATAACTTGTAATTATCGTCCAATGATCCGTAAATACACCATTCTGTTTTTTTTAAGCTTTTGTCTTCTATATCCGTCGATTGTATATGGCAAAAAAGGAGGAGACGGGATTACTCCTATCGAGTATATTGATACCTATAAAGAAATTGCCATAAAAAAGCGCAATGAATATAATATTCCTGCTTCTATTACTTTAGCCCAGGGGTTCCTGGAGTCCGGCTTTGGGAATAGTCCATTAGCATTAGAAGCCCGAAATCATTTCGGAATAAAATGCCACCTGGAATGGGAGGGGGAAAGGTATTACCAGGATGATGATGCCAGGGACGAATGTTTCAGAAAATACGACAAGCCTGAGACTTCTTATGATGATCATTCTTTGTTTTTAACAAGCCGCAGCCGCTATGATTTTCTTTTCACTTATAAGGTAACAGAATACAAAAAATGGGCACATGGTTTAAAAAAAGCCGGTTATGCAACTAATCCACAATATGCAGAAAAGCTAATTGAATTAATCGAACGCTATAACCTTCATATATATGATACCATGAGCATCGACTCGGCTAAAAATTTCTCTCACACTCAAGCAGTAGCAAAACCCATCCTTGAAAAAGCAAGAGATACAATACCGCCGGCACCGGAAAAAGAAACTGTTCCTGAAAATGCAATTACCAAAACAACCGACAAGCCGGATACCTCTGCAGATCGCTGCAGGCTCAAAATAGGCCGGCATAATCGCATTAAATTTGTAGTAGCACGGCGAAATGATTCTCCGGAAACGATCGCAGATGAAATGGATATGAGGACCTGGCAAATTAATCGCTACAATGAACTTGATGATGGGATAAAAATACAAGCAGGCGACACCATCTATCTTCAGCCAAAGCGCCGTAAAGGTTCCGGTAAGTATCATACGGTAAAAAAGGGGGAAAGCATGTATGAAATTTCCCAGCGGTATGGGATCAAGCTAAAACATCTTTACAGGAAAAACCGTATGAGACGTGGAAGCGAGCCGGAAACCGGTCAAAGATTATGGATGCGCCGCCGAAAGCCTCGCGACTAATGCATTTCAAACATAGGACGCTGGGCTTTGGGATGCCTTACTGCAATATTTAATCCAAACCGCAAATTAAGAAATTTTGTCCGCTCTGGCATTAGCCCGGCCAGCCAGTTATCCGAGCTAAGATAAAACTGAACGGGGCCCAGATTTACAGCAGCGCCTAATCCCAGGTTTAAATAGCTGTTATGCGCAATTGAATAGCTGCCGGACAAACTCAAAACCCGTCCGAAACGATGGTTATACGAAGCTGTGAAAGCAGGCCAAAAAGCACCATTGAAAAACTGCCCCCGAAATAATGCCCCTACCCGTTGATTATCACTTAGATGATATTGCCCCCCAAGATAAAAACGAGTAGTTAAAGGCATTCTATAACTCCCCTGATCCTCTTGTAGATTGAACTTGTCTGCGATTGAATCCAACGTATTCTGAATTTCCTGCTCAATTTCCGAATCCGTCTTATTCTTATGTTTATAAGCATCAATCCCTTCAAAGGTAACACTTTCCTTATCAATTTGATAATTGTAATTATACCGATCAAAATTCACGATCCCCAGATCAACAATACTGGCATTCACGGAAAAATCATCATTAATAAAATAATTCCCTCCCAGGTCAATAGCTCCACCCCAGTTAGCTGTATTCATCAGGTAGTCTCCAGGTTTAAAATCACTGTTTTTATCCGGATTATCCATATCAAACCCCTGGTAAAGCGACAAATGCCCTAAAAACTCAACCTCTGTTTCCAGATCGTATCCTTCTTCATGGGTATAAAGTTTTACATCAGCTTTTTCTGTCCATGCATTTGCTTTAGCAAACAACAGTTTAGCCCTTGCCCCGACCGACCAGTGATCAGGCTCCTGCCAGCTCATCCCTATAGCATATTCCCGTAAGTGCGTCGCTTTAACTGCCAAAGGTGATATTTCTACCGTTTCTCCTACATACTCGCCATTTCCATGATAAGGCAATTCCACAAGCATTCGCGGATAAGTGAAACGAAAATCTGCCCGCTCTGCTACAGAAAAATTGAAATACATGTTTTTATGAGCCTGAAAACCTACGGATAACAATTCCTGTGCATAATGCAGGGAAACATGGTTGTTCTTTTTTAAATGCTTGTTTACCAGGTCATCCAGCTTTAAATAACTGCTATCCCCTTTGTTTTCGATCACATTCTGAAAATGGAAACCACTATTGCCAGCCTCTGCATATATCGAAGACAATCCCGGTATACTAAAGTGGTATTGCAAATCAGGGATCAATGCCGGATTCTCATAATTCGACTGCGGGACAATGTTTATGTAGTGGGTTGTCATGTCCACTTGCGCACTGGATTTCGCCGGAATTAACAAGCTAAAAAACAGTGAAATGATAATTATCTTAACGTACTGCATGCCAAATATTTAAAATGCTGTTTCAAACTTTGCTCTTACTCCAATTTTAACATCGACGGTATAATCCGAATAAATCTTTACGGTACTATTGCCTTCATCAGCTGTATAAGCCTTTACACGTATAACAGCTTTTTTTGCATCCAGGATATTATCAATTGCTTCCCCCTGCTTTGAAACATAAGTGGTTTTTTCACGCGGGGAGGATACTTTATACTCCGGCGCCGGGCCAGGATGAGCAGACAGCATTAAGGTCTCCCTGCTCTTATCAAAAAGCGAATCCAAAATTACCATATTTGTATCGGTAAAATAGACCTGAACCTCTGACTGCACAGGAAAACCATTAAGCATTCGCACTTGCATTTCAAGACTTTGGAGTTCTCCCTCTTTGAATAGATCATCCCTGGACAATTCAAAATCGATGGTATCATTCATCGTAAATCCCCAGGCCCTTCCATAAAAGGGAAACTCTACTTCCGCCTCCAAACCCAGGGAGCTCTCATCCAATAAAAAGTTATATGTACTCCCATGAGGGTTTGTCGTCCCGTCAAGATCATAAATAGCCCAGTGCGGATCGATATCAAAAGCATCATCAATATTGGAGTTGCTTTTCTCATAACTCACCTCTGTCACTTTTGTGCCTCCGATATTAGCCAATGAAGGGTAATCGATCATAATATCATCCAGCGGGGCTCCTGAGAGTTGAGTGATAATAACTTCATCGGGGCTTGCATACGATTTCATCTCATTAATCTTTCCTTCAACAGGTATCCCAAATGAATTCATAAAGCGAAGATTGATTTTAGGATCTTCCAGTTTAAAAGATCCGAGATCATCATTTTTAAATAACTCAATGGCTATAGAATCCGTGGTGAGCTTAAAATCATATTGGGAAAAGTACCCAAAAGCGGATAATAATTCTATGTTCTCAAAAGCAGCTGTCAAATCAAAATTATAAGGAGAATTGTTGGGGTTATTACTTCCATAGCCTGTAATTTCAACATTCGCCTGCAACTGGTTCGTCTGTCCGGATTGTATAAACTGTGCCCGGTATCCGGAAAGATCAAATGACCGGCTGGTATTATGGGGCAAACTGCCTGGATAATCAAGCGTAATAACAGTATTGAAAGGCTGTCCGTTTTTTACAAGGCCCGGAACGGTCAAGTTAATTTTCGCATCATGGTTAAAATCTGTTGAAATATTCAACTGAAAATCACCTTGTTTGATCTGCAAGGAGTCCAGAATTTCATTATTATCGGTATTCACGTTCAGCAGGAAAGAATAGACTCCAGAGGTACTGTCGCCAGGCGGCAAGCCAACCGGAAAATCCCAGACCAAACTGGTATCTACCACCTGGTCGGGGATCTCTAAAAGATCTTTGGCTCCCAGACTAAATATCGTATCTACATAAATAATAGAAACCAGGTTGTTTTGGTCGATATAAAAATCTTCATTCTCCACGTCCTGCGTAATGTCCAGCATGGAAACAGATGAGTTGATCAGCGGTACGGCCAGATCAGGATTCCATTTATTGCTTCCCATTTCATTGATCTCAAACTTATCTTTCATACAAGATAAGAAAGAAACCGAAAGTATAACAAAAAACAATAGTGTATTATTGAATTTACTCATAAGTGCATCATTTAATAAAACCTTATGTTTAGTCTGCTAAAATAACATGATTTTTCTAAATTTAAAAACTATTCGTAAATATATTTCTGACTTCACTGCCAGGATTCGCAATATTTAACGGATCGGAACACTTTCAAGGCGTTTCCCATAAAATAAAACTACATTTTTTGACCTTTTCACCGGATTTTCATAAATTAATGGCAAAAAGTCACTGATCAGTGCATCCTCTCCCATTTTATCCACACCCTTCTGAGTTACAAAAAGCAATTCCTTATTTATCTTTTCCCTTATCACCAGGGCTGAAGATGTATCATTCAGTGAAAGATATTCCATCCCGGGAAAGATATTTTCATTGATCTGCTGTTTAAAAACAACCGAATACGATTTATCATAGATATAGACAAAATTATTATCCAGATAAATAAAATCTTTATTGCCGTCATTATTAAAATCTTTACAAGCGAAAGCGTAAAACGGTGAAAATTCATTTAATGTAATCTTTTCAACCTGCCCCTGATCATCAATAAAGATCAACCTGCCGGCTTTATCGGTGGTTACCATTTTCCTGGCCCCGTCTTTTGATATCTCAAAAAACGGGGTATTTATATCATTTGTAAAAGCAGGTTCCGGAACAATTCGCTCTTCCCCCTTTCTGTTAAAAAAGCTCACGTTCCCGGCTGTATCGGCCACTATAATAAAATCTTTATCATCAATAACAAAACGCTGGATTTTATTAACAACTATCTGATCAGTAGCGGGGGTTTTCCATCCCCTGACTTCCCGCCCATCCTTCTTATAATTATATAGCTTTCTATCAGCTCCGGCTACTAATAAGCGATAGTCCTGATCCTTTTTATAATCAAAGGCAACTACCGGGCTTGTATTTTTAACCGGGGTTTCAACAGGAAACGCATCGAGGATTTTTCCGTTTAACGCCACACAATAAATATAAGAGGGGGTTGAAAACAAAATCTGATGCTTATTATTCCCGTAAAAATCAATCATTTCTATTTCTCCGAGCGGCTGCTCATCCAGCTTGATTTTCCACTCTATGTTTCCATTCAGGTCGATCAGATACATCTGATCCTGTTGATCAAACGCTACAATTTTTTTACTGTTCGTTCTGTGGTCGAAAATAAACTGCGGCTTTTCAGCAAGAGGGGCTTCCAATGCAACCTGCCACTGTGAAGACAGCTCTTCCATTGAAGCGGTATCGGATTTTACATAAAAATTGGTATATACTTTCCCGTTTTGGAACTGATATTGAAATCCTCCCATTGGAATACCGAGTAAATGCTCTTTATTTGCAGTGGAGAAATCGGCCGTTTGTGCATTCAATAGCGGCAACAAATAATCAAAGGCATAGTATAAATTATAATACATATACACATTTGCCTGTCCGGCCATCTTACGCGCAAAACTTGTATAATGCTCATTCTGATCCAATGAATTATTAAGAAGATAATTATTTACAGCATATTGTATACCTTCCTCTGTCTTAGAAAAAACAACATACTCATCAATGACCACATAAAAGGGTGTTTGAAAACGGCTGAAACGCTTCCCAAAAAGCATGGGGATGAGATATTCATCATTTAACTGCCCCACTTCAAACCCACGATAAACCATTGTATCTTCCGGCGTTTCCAGTTTACTGTTAATTGACGCCGCCAAGCTGTTAAGCGATTGCCGTGCTTCTTTTTTATCCCGTGTTGCAAAAACAGCATAATGGAAATACTCTCCTTCCGGATTTTTTACAATACTCCTTCCAAACTCCTTCCCGATCCACATAAACAAGCTGGTGTGTATATCAGCTTCATATTTTTCCTGAAAGTGTTCCTTGTATTTCTCGCGCTCCTCCTTGTTTCCGATAGCCTTTTC
>JAWOBQ010000238.1:0-3578 GCA_046484255.1 Bacteroidales bacterium
GCGGCGGTTCATGCTTGATCCCCGGCAATGCGGCTGTTGTGGTATTTCTAAGCCGCCTATGCGGCGGTTCACGACCTTGACACATGGGATGGCAAGTTCGGGACCGAGCGTGACCTGGATTCGATGAGCTATTTCAATGCGACTCAGCTTTTGGCGGTGTTTCCTCCCGGGCGGGCTGATTTATTTAATCGTATTGCTGCCTCCATGGAAGGGGTGAAGGTGGTAAAAACCACTTCGCCCCTGGATAATAAATCCTTATGGATGGAAGTCTTTACCCCGGAGGTTTCTAAAGGGAAAGCAATCGAATGGCTGTGCCGTCAAAAAGGAATTGATATTCAGGCTACCCTGGGCATAGGCAATGACTTTAATGACCTGGACCTGTTGCGGGCTACTCAATATAGCTATGTGGTCGAAAATGCGCCTTCGGCTTTGCGCCGCGAATTTAAACTTACCCTTAGCAATAATGATAACGCCTTTGCTGAAGTAATTGCGAATCATATCTATTGAACCTTCTGATTTGTTGAGAAATACCTGATATCAATTGGCTTAAGTGGTAGTTTTGATTGGGCTTAGAATTCGCGCTTTATTTTAATTTTTGTTCAAATTGGTGGTAAAAGGATTGATCTGTTAAAAAAATATGTATTTTTGCAAGGAAGAATTGGGATGTTAGCTCAGTTGGTTTAGAGCGCATGCCCGACACGCATGAGGCCGGCAGTTCGAATCTGCCACATCCCACTAAATTAAGCGGACAACAATAAAAAAGGAAAGGATAGGATGTTGTAAAATAAAGGGGGGCAATAAATTCTTAAATCTTTTTCAGGATCAATGCAGATAATGCTGTGATTACAAAGGGGATAAGAATCGTTATATATTCATTTTTGTACTTTGAAAAGATTTTGTTTTCCTTCAGGTATTCCGAAACGCCCTGTACTATTGAAGCGTGCAGGTTACTACGCAATTCACTGTTTTTTTTTCCTTTATGAACACCGGAAGCGTCTAAAAAAACACGAATCCATTGATGATGGGCCATATAGTCCGCTTCAATTTCATGAATACGGTCTTTGACCTCTTTTTTAACGGATTGTAGTTCTTTGTAATTTTTTATCATACGATAAAGGATAATTATTTTTTAGCCTCTTTGAACAAATTACTGATGATATTATTTCTCATTGGTCGTTCAAATAAAGGTTTTCGAAAAAAATAAGCCAGGATAAGAATGAGCAGATAAATGCCGGCCATCACCAAAAAGCCGTTTATATACGAGCCAATAATATCCCCAATCCAAATGGCAAATGCAATTGTCAAAGCAAAGAGAAAGGAACCGGCAAACATTAGCAAGATAAATACTGTAAATACACTTGCTAATGTTTTGCTAAGTTTTTCAGCCCCTTCTATTCTTAACAATAAAATGCGTGAACTGATATAATTTTCAAATTTTTTCAGCATATCAACGCATCTTATAATTTAGCGCCCGTAGATTTTTTAACGGTCTCGCCTACTTTTTCTTTTTGGTTGCGCAGCACTTCCTTAACGTTTGTAAGCAACTCATCGGTTTTTGATTGTATGGTATCGCGAGTTTCTTTTCCACTGCTTGGAGCGATGAGAACTCCTGTAATAACTCCGGCAGCAGCTCCTGCCAGTACTCCTATTAATACTTTTCCACTGTTTGACATAATAATTTGATTTTTTGGTTAATAATGATTTGTTTGTTTAGATAACGTTATAACGAGAGAATTGTTCAAAAAATTGCATTTTTATTAATTATTACCGCCCAGGATAATTGGCAAACCGTCATCACCTGAACCGATAACTATAATTTTAGCATTCTCGGATTCAGAGAGTTTTTGGGTAGCCTGAATGCCTTTTTCTCTAAGGATATTATCTGTCAAACTTTGACTCACGATCCGGTTTGCAGTTGCTTTCCCTTCTGCTTCTATCTTTTGTCTTTCGGCTTCTTTTGCAGCTGTTCGCAGTTTGAATTCATATTGGAGGGTTTGTTGTTCCTGCTCCAGTTTACGTTCTATAGCTGCTTTTATGGTAGGGGGAAGTTTGATGGACCGTATAAGCGTTCTGTCTATGTGGATATATTTGTCATTCAAAAGCCTTTCGGTTTCCTGTTGGATCTCATCCTGAATAACATCCCTGCTTTCAGCATATAGCTGCTCCGGGGTATAACGCCCGATAACTGTACGTGTAGCGGAACGTAAGCCGGGTTTGACCATGCTTTCCACATAGTTTATCCCTAACTGGTCGTGAAGCCTTCCAAGGTCTTTATATTGAGGCATAAACCATAAAGACATGTCCATAGAAATTGCCAATCCATTGGAAGAGAGTACATCCATGCTTTCCTGCAGCTCTTTTTTACGGATCTCATAGATGGTCATTTTATTCCAGGGAGCAATAAGATGAAACCCTTGCGGTCGTGGGTTATCTATATCAAGCCCTCCGCCGAATCGTTTAAATAGAACACCTGCATGTCCGGAATCAATAGTAACGGTTATACTACTCCAGGAAATGGCTAAAAAAATAATAATTCCAATTATGATCGCTATCGGGATAATGCGTTTCATATTCGGATCGTTTTGTTGTTGTTGTTGAGCCATAAATTGTATTGATTTTTATTTGAGTTGCAAAAGTACAACAAATTTGCGAATGGCAGGAGTTTATTATTTGTTTTTTTGGTATGCCGACATGAGCCCGGTTTAAAAAGGTCATAGTTTGATTTTTAGCGGCTTTTTGCCCCAAACCCTAAAGGGTGAAGCCGCTGAAAATCAGCTACCCTTTAGGGATGGGGCAAAGCTGATTTTCAGCTGCTGTGATAAATTTAGTGTTTTTAGACCGGACCCAGACGTAAAATAATGGTAATTGTTATGAGATGCCTATGGTTAGATTAGGATTAAAACCGGTATATCCCGGCCGTCTATTAAAAAAGGTTGCCTTTAGCGGCAACCTTTAAGCGTATATAGGGCGGAACTTATTTTACGATAGTAATCCAGTTGTGTTTATCTTCCGCATCGCCATATTGGATTCCCTGTAGGCGGTCGAACAATTTTTTGGTTATTTTTCCGGGTTTTCCGTCTTTGGCAATATGGTATTCTTTCCCGGTTTTTCGGTCGAAGATTTTTCCGATAGGAGAGATAACAGCGGCCGTACCGCAGGCTCCGGCTTCTTCAAATGTTTCCAGTTCTTCTACCGGAACGGGGCGGCGTTCCACTTTTAATCCCATATCTTCAGCCAGTTGCATCAGTGATTTATTGGTAATGGATGGCAGGATGGAGTTGGACTTTGGGGTGATATACGTATTGTCTTTGATGCCGAAAAAGTTGGCCGGGCCGGCCTCGTCGATATATTTTTTTTCTTTGGCATCCAAAAAGATAGAAGCTGCGTATCCTTCGGCATGAGCCCGTTCACCGGCACGAAGGCTTGCGGCATAGTTCCCGCCTACTTTTAAGGTGCCTGTCCCCTGGGGAGCAGCACGATCGTAATCGTCAACAAGCTGCATATTTACAGGCTTAAAACCTTCTTTGAAGTAGGGGCCTACCGGGATCACAAAGACTACAAACATATACTCATCCGCA
>JAWOBQ010000239.1:0-2619 GCA_046484255.1 Bacteroidales bacterium
AGCGGATGAGGTTTCATTGCCAGATAAAATAGAAGCGATTAAAAAGCATTACTACCCTATCCTTGAAGCAACTGACGAAGATGCCGAAATCAGGAAACTGGACATTGAGATGATCCACGATCATATTGGAAATTATGAGACGTTGGAAAAGTTTCTTTCAGATTTTGCCTTAAATCCGCCTTCAAAAAAGATGGCGAAAAGAATAGATCCGCTTATAGATGAAACGGAAGAAAAGCCGGTCGTGGTTTCCACAATACATTCAGCAAAAGGGCTGGAGTGGAACACAGTATTCGTTGTACACGCTTTAGAAGGCGTAATACCCAGTGTTAAAGCCGCAACGGAGGAGGAAATTGAGGAAGAGCGCAGGTTATTTTACGTTGCTTGTACGCGGGCGAAACAAAACCTTTTTATAGCAAGACCGGCATTTTTAAGTAATTACGGCGCATTCCTTCATGAGCCGAGCAGATTTATCAGTGAAATACCTGAAAAACTGTACGATAAGATAACAAATAAAGCAGATATAGATGGAGCATAACGAAAACAGAAACAGAGAAGAGCAGGCGTTTAACGTCTGCTTTTTCCCTAACATTAGGGGAAAAGGAGAGAATAAGCCAATAGCCGAGATATTGGATGGTATCAAAAATGGCAAATGGCAGTCGCAAATCAAAGCATTAAGAGAGGTGGAATTTGGCAGTGAGGCACAATACAGTAAGTTAAAAAACAACCTCCCAGCTTTTACACCCTCCGGGCAGTTTAACGGCACCCACAAGCTGGAAAATCTACAGGAATATAATCCGCTTATTGTGCTGGATATCGACAAAGCAGGAATGGACAAAGCTATTGAAATTAAACATGCTGCTGCCAGCATCGAATATACTTACGCAGCATTTATCAGTCCAAGCGGAGATGGAGTGAAGATTCTTGTGAATACAGATTCAACCGGGGGAAATCACGAGCTGGTATATCAACTATTGGCTGATTATTATGAATCAAAACTTGAAGTGGAAGTGGATAAATCGGGGAAAAACATAAACAGATTGTGTTTTTTATCTTATGATCCGGAACTTTACTTGAATGAAAATGCAGAGGCGTTTTCAAAATCCGTAAATATTACAGAAACTCCAGATTTCGGTGATAATCCATACTCAGCTGAGATAAATGAAGTTTTGGATAATGCTATTGCCTTTACGGAGAAACAACAGCACTATTTTCACGGGAACAGGAACAACTTTATTTTCAGGCTGGCGAACAATCTTAACAGAGCAGGGATTAATGAAACTGTTGCTGAAACGCTAATATTATCAAAGTACAGCGACACTGATATGGCAGCAGAGATACCCAGTTCCCTTGCCAGTGCATATAAAAACACGGGTGAACATGGAATTTTCAGCCATAAATATTTTGAAACCGTAAGTTCCGTAAGTTCCGTAACAACCGTAAACACCAATACAGGAATTGGAACTCCCACCATTCCCGATGAAATTTATGAAAATTTGCCGGACTTGCTTAAAAAAAGCACTGAAGCATTTGAGCTGCAAAGGGAAAAGGATATCTATCTGACAGGCGCATTAACCGTGTTAAGCGGATGTTTTCCCCATGTAGAAGGGAATTACGATCGTAAAACCGTGTATCTCAATATTAATAGTTTTATTATTGCTCCACCGGCAAGTGGGAAAGGTAGAATGTCATTTTCAAAAAATTTAGCTGATGCAATACATAAAAAATACGAAGAAACAAACGAGGCAAACGAGACAATTAGTGATGTAGTTTCAGCACAAAAATCACCAATGACATTATTTATTCCTGCCGATAGCAGTGCCGCTGCTGTAAAAAGAATGCTAGGCAAAAATGGCGGTATAGGAATTATATGTGAAACTGAAGCAGAGACAGTTTCATCGACAATAAAACAAGACTGGGGAGGATATACAAACATGGTGCTTAAAGCATTCCAGCATGAACCCATATCGTACGCACGTGCTGGCGAAAAGGATGAAGTTAAACTGGAAGAAATAGATTGTCCCAAGCTTTCTGTTTGTTTGTCCGGTACTCCCAATCAGGTTTCAGGATTAATAAAAAGCACAGAAGACGGACTATTTAGTCGATTCATTTTTTATAACTTCAGGTATGGAGAAAGGCCTGAATTTAAAAATGTTTTTGCCGGAGGTACTGTTGCAAATCTTACTGAATATTTTAAAGAATTATCCGGTGAAGTCCTTGAAATATACGAGAAGGTAATAAATTTCGACAAGATTGAAGTAACACTCACTGAGGAGCAGAAAGCTCGGTTTCAGCCGCATTTCAATGATATGTTGAGCAAAGTCCACGATACTTTCGGAGAAGAATCCAATAGTAGTGTTATACGATTGGGGTTGATTATTTTCAGGATTGCCATGTTGCTAACCCTGCTCCGAAAGTTGGAGAAGGATGAATTTGCCGAATCAATCGAGTGCGAGGATGTTGATTTTGAAACGGCTTTAAAGTTATCGGAGGTATATCTCCAACATACGTTATCTGTTTTGCAGGCATTACCTGGATCAGTCAAAATTAATCCAACTGCGAGATTGTTTTGTGAATTTTTACCTGAACAGTTTAGCTACTCCGAAGCAGTGAAAATTGGTT
>JAWOBQ010000042.1:0-7871 GCA_046484255.1 Bacteroidales bacterium
CTGAATTCAACAGGTATGTCAGAATAATATCCCCGATTGCCGATGTAAAGACCGAATATTTTATCATTTTGAGAAAGATTTTGGTTTGCGTATTTATATGAAGCGTATTCCGGCCGGTAGGCCCGGATGTATTCGTCCCTGGTGACTTTTCCGGTCAGGTAAGCCAGGGGCTGATCCTTTTTGAACCTGTCTGCCATGTAGAAAGCATTCAGAGCGAGCATGGCAAGGATAATGCAGAAAATGACCATTTTTTTCATGGGCTCTGATATAATTCTTGTTCGGTGAAGGATACCCGTCTGCAGGTTATACAGACCGAACATGGAAAGGATCACAAGGCTCGGCAATATGGGCGAAAAATACCTGATGCGTACGGAGGTCTGGGCGCAGGCGTAGAGCAGAAAAAGGACCGAGAAAAAAAGCATTATGTATTTTTCGGTTCTTTGCTGGCGGGACTGCTTGCTGATGCCTAAAAATGCGAATAGGGGCAAAAACAATAGAAAAGGGCTGGTTTTTCCGTCAAAATACTTTGGATTGTCGTCTTGTCCCTGGAAAAAAACCCGCACCGGGATCAGGGCTATCTCAGCCCAGGATTCTCCGTAAACGTGTCTTCGGACCTGGATGTGGGTCATCCCTGTACGCTTTTTTTCTTCCTGATCCTGTTTGGTACTCTCTTCTATTTTTTCCGCGTTAAAGACGCTGTTGTAAAGCGGGTATACAGGATTGCCGGTCCAGGCGAAATTTTTGATCATCCATGGGGAGAAAATTATAAGGGCAACTGTTACAAAAACTGCGCACCAGCCTATTGCCTTTGCTCCGTACAGCCTCCCCCCTGCCCTGTGCCGCGCATAAACAAACGCGCAAAACATGCCCAGCAGAAAAAGCCCCACCAGGCCGTTGTACTTGGTTCCCAGGGCAAGGCCGGAGAAAACAGCGCTTATGAGCAGGTATTTTGGTTTAAAATCCGATTCAGTCCAGCGAAAAAGATATAAAAGCGAGGCAAACAAAAAACAAATCAGACCGAGATCCACGTACACCGTGGCTGAAAGTCTGACTATCACCGGTATGGTAAGAAAAAAAAGAGCCCCTGGCAGGGCATATGAAGTGTTGATGCGGCGGGAAAGGTACTTGTAAATCATTCCTGCCGTAATAATTGCAAATGCGAAATGAATGAACTTGGGGATTATGTCGTTTCCGAAATAAAGCGGGATCAGGTATAACAAATCTATGTTCATGGGGTAGTAGGAAAACCTGAGGTGGGGAATTTCGTATATGCCGCCGTGCTCCAGGTATAACTTGGGCACTGCAAGGTGGTGCGTGAGGGCATCCCGGCTGACAGGAGGGACAGAGGCCAGAAGAGATATAAACCCGATGGTCCCAAGAATCAGAAGAAGCCATAGTATGGGTATCCAGGGTATATTTTTGCCCGAAGATGAAAACATTTTGTTTTGCGTAACTTACTCCTATCCTCTTTTAAAACTCACCGTATTTCCGCAAAATTTCAGCAGGTATCCGGCCGACATAGGCTTCACCCTCAATAATAAAACCGGGCGTACCGGTTAAGCCGTATTCAAGACCTGCGCTAATATCTTTTCTCAGTTTTTTCCAAAGAGTCTTGTCCTGAAATATGTGCTTAAGTTCTTTAAAAGGTATGTCAGCCCGTTTGGCAAGATCACGGATATTAATGCCTTTGGTTTCCCCGGACATATCAAAAAGAATGTCGTTCATTTTCCAGAACCTGCCCTTCTGTTCTGCAAAAATCGAAATCAGGGCCAGCTTGGCCGCTCCCTGATGAAACGGCTGATCGACAATAGGATTAATGGTGTGGTCCATTGGAAAGTGCCTGTGGACCAGGCGGATTTTACCCGGATTACTTGCTATCAGTTCGCGGAGATAAAAATGCATTTTTTTGCATTGAAAGCAGCGGTAATCTGTAAATTCAACTATGACAAGCTCCGGGTTTTCTGCGCCGATCCAGGGGTGGCCGTTTTCGGTAATGCCGGTCGGGATCTTCTTTGATAAAGCCGGCGGGGTAAGCTCCCAGTATGCCGGAAAAAATAAGAGCAAAAACAGCACACCAACGCAAAAAAAAGATGCGGCGGGTATGCTGACCCGTGCCCGGATCAGCAGATACCGGAAGTCATTTACAAAGGCTTTAAAAACAGGCTCGCACTTAAAGCGTTTTCTAATCAGCCATGTAAAATAAAGAAGCAGCAGATTTACCCCGTAGCTGAGTATGCACATAATACAGTAGCTGTGGATCTTGTATGTGGAAATTACTGCAAGGAAAAGGCTGTATAAGGTAAAACACAGGGAAATGATCAGCAGTAAGGTCCAGATCCTCTTTCTTTCAGCCTGCTTTGGCCATGCAAAAATCAGAAGAACCAGGGAAAAGGCATAACCGAAAATTCCCCAAACTGCTACCGGAACACCAAAAAGTATGGAATAAGGACTTTGTGAGACCGTATCACAATTAAATGCGCGGGATATGGCGCAAAAGCTCTGATAACCAATATCAGTGTAGAGTTTGTAATGGGATAAGGCCAGATAAACAGAATCAAAAAAACCGATAAGCAGAATAACAGCAACAGTGAAGAAATAATACGAATACGGTAACGGTATAATTTGTTTGTTGCGTTTCCAGGCGTTCATTTTATAGGTCCGCTGGCATTCCAGAGGTGCTGCTTCCGGAAAACGCTTTTGTCTCAGATATATCCATAGTTTCTGAATTCAGATTTTCAACTAATGCATTTATTATCATAGCCTCATCTAATTTTAAGGTCATGGGATTGCTCTGCCTGTTTTTGAGGTTTTCATAAATTCCCGGTAAGGGATATTTTTTCAGGATTAAGCGAGAATAATAATTTGAATCTTCATTTTCAGCAGCAAGGCTGTTATTCAGTAAAATATACAATATTTCCGGATTTTCGGGATCATGTGTTCGTGCAATATTTAGCAGCATATTTGCCTGGCTGTAATGACCTGTTCTGTACAGCGCATAACCCGCATTTATGAGAGCATTTTTGTTCAATGCTTTTCGCCTTAAGCTTTGCCTAAACCAGTATAAAGATTTTCTGAAATTCCCTTTTTTTAAATAAATAAATCCCTTATCATTAAAGAAAACTGAATTTGTAGGGTTTGATTTAAGAAGCAGGTCACAAGTAAAATCGGCTGCATCATATAATTCGTTGTGCATTTGAAGCAACATCAGATGACGTATATATTCCTCATTTTCAGGCCTTTGCATCAGGGCTTTGCCGGCATAATCCATGGCTGACTTATATTTTCCCCTTTTTTTTAGCAATTTGCTTATATTCATGTATGGCTCACCTTTTTTATCTTTCTTTTTATGCCATCCCATGTTCATGGATGCAGAGAAACATTCCAGCGCCTCGTTGTATTTGCCGTGTTCAACCAGGTTGGTTACTGCATAGTTTGACAACACTCTTCCTGATTCCGGGGATTTACTCAAAGCATCTTTCCATAACCCGTCGATATCATTCCAAACATAATTTCTATTATACGTACTGATGCCAAGAACAATAATCAGAAAACAAATGAAAAAAGACAAAAGGGCTCTCGAGTTTTTAGTCTTTAACATCAGGGATTGCAGAAAAAGCATAAGGGGAACAAACAAAAAAATCGAGGGCAGATAGTTTCTATGCTCAAAGGCCAGTTCCAGGCCAATAAAGCCTGATTCTATAATATGATTTAAAAAATAAAAAAACAGGGCAAAGCTTAAAAAAGGATATTTTTTCCGGGAAAAAAAAGCGAGTGCCAGAAGCGCAATAAGAATTATCAGGCTGAAAAAAGTAGTCAGCGGATCAAACAACGATGTTGAATGATGAAAATAGTGTTCTATGGAAAACCTGGAGGTCAATGGAAAGACAATTAACGACAAATAAAATACCAATACGCGGAACTCGGTTAAAATTCTCTGGAAGCAATTAAAAAAACGGCTTTCATACACAAAAAGGTCAAAAAACAAATCAGGAAAAAAGCCGACCAAGGATATAAGCAGCAAAGAACCGGCCAAAAGACCTGTTTTAATTAACATCCGCCTGTTTTCCAGAAGCCACTGATTCTGAAATATTATGATTTCAGTCAGCAAAACACTGAGCGGAAGCATTGCTGCATTTTGCTTTGAAAACATTGCACAGATGAAAAACACAGCAGATAGTAAAAACCAGGGGGTCCTGGACTCGGAATTAATTTTTGACGGAAATCGCCCGAACACATAAAATAGCATGGACAGTATATAAAACATCCCTGCCATGGATGCCATCCGCTGAACAATGTAGGTTACCGCTGAAATTTGAATGGGATGCAGTGCCCAGATTAGCGCTGACATAATTGCAATGTCGTAGATACCCTTTCTATGAGGATAAACAATTTCCACTAAATGATAAATAAGGAGAAAAAGGGCAAAAGCGGTTATACAATGAATCAGGATATTTACCAAATGGTACCCGAATACATCGGTTTGCCCGAAATACCAGTTAACCGCGAGGGTGAAGCGCGGAATCGCTCTGAACAGGTTATTACTGCCGTCCAGGGTCAGCGAGTTTTTTATATTTTCAAGAGTGAATGTTTCAAGGTGGGTGCTGCTATTATTCAGAATATTATGGTAATCGTCAAATTGCCAGGCAGCAGAAAACGTGTTTCCATAAACCATGAAAATCAGAATTACTATAAAAAGCAATGGAAGGTATTTTCTCGGATTCATGCCAAGCTCCTGAGTTCCTGCACCTGCTTTTTATGTTCCTGTTCAAAAATGTTTTCAAGAATGTTATTAAAATCCTGATTTAAATCCTGATATATTTCATTTTGGTGAATTTTTTCCATGAAAAAAGCGCTTTTTGATTTATAAAGGACTTCAACCAGAGAGTTTAGAGTTTGCGAATCGTTTTGGTAATAAGCCGTTAGGATGCCAAGCAAATGATGCGTCAGAGAGTCCGTATCAGATATTGACAATATCAGCCCGGATTTATCATACAGGCCAAGTTTCAGGTATGACCGGCTTAAATAACTTATCACTCCCGGGTCTTTTTTGCTTTGCAATATTTTTTCCAATTCTTTAACCGCCTTTTCGTATTCCCCTGTTAAATATAAATTTTTCCCGTATAAAAAGATGCTTCCAACATCAGATGGGTTTTCTGCCAATAATTTTTCAATAATTTTCCCGGCTGCCCTGTATTCTTTATAACTTATCAGCATATACGCCAGCCTTCTTTTCATTTTTATAAATCTCGGACTGCTATTGACAGCCTTTTCCATGTATTTCAGGGCTTGATCTTTATCTCCTCTCTGGTGATAAATAAAAGCGACGTTGTGTATTAACGAGGCTTTTTGGAAAACATCATAAAATTTCAGGGAAAGAGCCTTTTTATAAAGCAAAAGGGCTTTATCCGTATTGCCGATTCTCTCATAATATGACCACGCAAGGTTGTGAAGAGGTCTGCTGGATTTAGGGGCTTTTTGTGCGGCATCCTCCCATAAGGTCTTTTCCGTTTTCCAGTCGAAATTTCTCGTGTACGTGGCCATTCCAAAACCTATTACTACAAATAAAATAAAAACCGGCAAACCGTAATATACGACATATGATTTTGATTTGTACCTGTCCATCAAATAAAATGCCGCATAAGACAAAGGCAGGAACAGAAAAAATGAAGGCAGGTAATTGCGGTGCTCAAACATTAGTTCAAGGCCGATAAACGAGGATTCAACCGCATGGTTTAAAAAATAAAACAATACAGCAAAACTATATAACGGATATTTTTTCAATAATGCGAGGGCCGAACCAACAAGAGAGACAACAAATACAATCGAGAAAAAAGTGCTTAAGGGACTGAACAACGACCTTGATATCACGATATCATGGTGAATGGATAAATTTGAGACATTGGGGTAAATGATTTGATACAGATAATAAACAAGGATACGAAACTCAGTTAAAATCCTTTGGTAAGGGGTAAACAGCCGGGTTTCATAACGCAGCAATTGAGTAAAATTAAAATCAAAAAAACCTATAGCGATGACCAGCACTATCAGAGAACAAAAGATAAATACGGGAATTGTCTTGATCCATGTTTTTATACTGATTCCACGAAAGAAAACCAGCTCAATAAGCAATATTGAAAAAGGGAGCAAGGCTGCATTTTCCTTGCTTAGAAAACCCAGGGCAAATGCTATAATGCAAAATATAAAGTACCGCCATTTTTTTTGAAACCTGAAGCGGAAATAGAAATAAATTGAAATAATGGAAAAAAGAGCAGCCAGGGATGCCATGCGCTGGACGATGTAGGTCACAGCCTGTACATTTATCGGGCTTGCAGCCCACAAAACGCTTGCCAGTAATGCGATTTCATATTTATATTTGAAATGCCATCCATTATTCTGTTTATTAATGGATAAAATCTGGAGCATAACCAGGTAAAGAAAAATTGCAGTAAGGATATGAATGAAAATATTGACCAGATGATATCCAGACACATTTAACCCGCCGAAATAATAATTCAGTGCAAATGTAAGACAAGCCACAGGCCGATATAGCTGCCCTGCGTCCTTGCTGAAAAATGTTTGCTTGATTGACGAGAGGTTAAAGTCGGTGAGGTGAAGCGAGTCCTGGTTCACTATGTTTTGATAGTCATCAAATTGCCATGAACAGTCTAGGGAATTTGAATATATCAAAAAAGATATGGCAACAAGAATAAGTATATGGCTGATTTTTGGTTTCAGCATTGCCAATTAAATTCTGCTTAAAAAAGTGCAGTTTCGAAGGAGCATAGGGCAATACCCACGATGTCCGGCCCTCCACGTAAAATGAGGAGGGGGGAAAGTCCCTCCTCCTCATAATGAAAAAACAGAAAATGAAACAAGTTAGGCTAGTTCCAGTCTCCCTGAGCTCCGCCAAGCGTCTTCGTAAATTGCGAACCCTGCGGACATCTTCCAGACTCGTCTGTAACTGTGATGATAGTTTCGTTGCCTGATTCATTAATGGAGATACTGCTCGAATTATTGACCGAGAGAGATTCGGTTGCAGTTAGATCAGCAAGTGTGGGAGTTGTAGTTCGACTTGGCACTGAAAAATAAGATGCTATAGCTGCGGATACACTTTGTGCATCCTGTTCAGCATAGCTGCAGTATGATTTATCCCTGTATGACATAAAGTTCGGGATGGCGATTGCCGCCAGGATGCCGATGATCGCGATGACGATCATGAGCTCGATGAGCGTGAAACCGCTCTGTTTGTTGTTTCCTCTGAGTGTTTGCAGCATGGTTCCTCCTTTTTTTTGTTTAACTTATTGTTTTTAAAATTTGATGCAAAATTTGAACGTGTTTTTTGTCACCCTCCTGTTTTGTGTTTAATTCTGTTCAGTTAACTTCTAGCAAGTTGCGTACCATATCTGGCAAGGGGGTGCGAATTTTATAAGTCTCCTACAATAAAGATAAATTTGAATGTATATTGTTGTTGCCCTGGTATGCGGCGATTGTTATTATGAATATATGCGACGATTTTGGGTAAGTGTGTGACAAATTTTGTCACTTTTCATGTAACTATAGTTCCTAAGTTTTTTTGTTTCTATATCACACGATTTGTCCGGATACAAGCAAAATCTGAATCTGCAGATTTTTGCTTGACGACAATTTCAGTTTATTGCTATATAATCGAATTTCATTTAACCTCCTGATCCGTTGCTTTTACTTGTTTTTTATTCAGATAAATCAGAGAGACAGGGAAGGAGTTTTTGTCATGACCAAGTATGTCTATACGTTTGGAGAGGGGACTGCGGAAGGATCCGGTGCACAGAAGAATCTGCTGGGAGGAAAAGGTGCAAACCTTGCTGAAATGGCCAAAATCGGTCTGCCGGTTC
>JAWOBQ010000109.1:0-9000 GCA_046484255.1 Bacteroidales bacterium
TAAGGAACCAAAAGAAACTCCTGAACCAAAAGAAACAAAGGAAACTAAGGAACCAAAAGAAACTCCTGAACCAAAAGAACCAAAAGAAACAAAGGAAACTAAGGAACCAAAAGAAACTCCCGAACCAAAAGAAACAAAAGAAACAAAAGAAACAAAGGAACCAAAAATATCTAATGAACAAGGGGAAGAGAATAAGTCAAAAGAATAATTTAATAATATTCCTATAAAAATTTTAAAAGATGGCTAAGATAACTGCTGCTGAAGTAAACAAGCTAAGGAAAGCTACAGGTGCCGGAATGATGGATTGTAAAAAGGCACTGCAAGAGAGTGATGGTGATTATGATACCGCCCTGGATTATCTGCGCAAGAAAGGCCAGAAAATTGCCAGTAAAAGAGCGGATAGAGAAGCTAATGAAGGTGCTGTAATAGCAAAAACCAATGAGGAAAAGACCTTTGCTGCGATTTTAATGCTTAATTGCGAAACGGATTTTGTAGCAAAGAATGACGATTTTATGAATTTTGCTTATACGATTGCCGGTAAGGCTATTGAAATACGGGCAAAGTCTGTGGAAGAACTGAGATCTGCAGAAATAGAGGGGAATAAAATTGAAGACTTGCTGATGGATATGATCGGAAAGATCGGCGAAAAAATTGAACTTTCTGAATACCACTATATTGAGGCCCCTATCGTGTTTGCATATAACCACCAGGGGAATAAGATCGCTTCGGTGTTGGGCTTTAATAAACGCGATTTTGAAAACGTTGAGCAAGCCGGTAAAGAAATAGCCATGCAGATCGCGGCGATGAGCCCGGTATCCCTGGATAAGGACACTGTCCCCCGGGAAGTGATCGACCATGAACTGGAGATGGGAAAAGAACAAGCCCGGCAAGAGGGGAAACCCGAAGATCTGCTTGAAAAAATAGCCATGGGTAAACTCAATAAGTTTTACAAAGAGAGTACATTGCTGAATCAGGACTTTGTGCGTGATACGAAAAAATCAGTCCGCCAGTATCTTTCTGAATTGGATAAAGACCTTGTTATTACAGGCTTTAAGCGTTTATCTCTTGTTTAAACAGGGAAGGGGTTAAAAAAATCATTAAAAGCACTGTCAAAGGACAGTGTTTTTTTTTACTTTTATCCCAAATATTTAGGTATGCTAAAATATAAAAGGATATTATTAAAGCTGAGTGGTGAAGCCTTAATGGGTTCTCAGCATTATGGAATTGAGCAGGAACGCCTGAGTTTGTATGCCAAGGAGATCGGTTTGGCCCATACCGAAGGTGCGGAAATAGCTGTTGTGATAGGAGGGGGGAACATATACCGGGGGTTGGAGGGTGTCAGTAGAGGGATGGACCGGGTGCAGGGTGATTATATGGGGATGCTGGCGACGGTGATCAATGCGATGGCGTTGCAATCGGCTTTGGAAGATCATGGGCTGAAGACCACCTTGTTATCCGGCATGGACGTGCATCCGGTTAGCACAGCCATGAGTCGGCGTAATGCTCTGCAGGCTTTTGAAAAGGGTCACGTGATCATAATTGCCGGGGGTACAGGCAATCCTTATTTCACCACCGATACCGCCAGTGCGCTAAGAGCGGTAGAAACAGAGGCTGAGGCTTTGCTCAAGGGAACACGAGTAGATGGGATCTATGACGATGACCCCGAGAAAAATCCGGATGCAAAAAAATATACAACCCTTTCTTTCGAAGAAGTTTACCAGAGAAACCTGAAAGTGATGGACCGTACGGCTTTTACACTGTGCTGGGAAAATAAATTACCCATTCTGGTTTTTAATATGAATAAAGCCGGCAACCTTTTACGGGAGATCAGAGGAGAGCAAACCGGCACCGTGGTGAAATAGATTCCTCTGGAAATTAACCCGGAAAGTTTCGATAGCTTCCGGTTAGCCGGGGAAAGAATTTTAGTATTGTTTTACCTTATCCAGAAGTTCCCCGGATTCCTCATGCAATTTGCGGACTTTCCGGTAGATATGTTTGATCAATTCCTCGCCGGACAGATCAGTAGGTAGTTTTATTTCTATAGAGTGGCGCGCATTACAACATTCGTAGGCTGCATTACGCCCTTTATCCACATCCAGATATGATTTAATGATACCCGAAAGGCATTTATATTTGCCGGCAAGTTTTGCCTTGCGATCCATTATGCTGAGTTCTGTTTTCGCCTTTTCCTCTACTTTATGTTGCTGTGCATAATTTACTGCTGATGTATAATTGCGAATGGTTTTTTGAGCCTCCCGCGAAATGTTTGAAAGGTAACGGGCCTGTTCTTTATTTACACGATGACGGAACTGAATCTTTTTGACACCCGAAAAAAGCCTTGCCGGGTTTTCGCCGCGATAATCCCGGATCAGTTCATCACCGTTTATTTCTGAATACAGGAAAAAACGGTAATCAAAAAGATGTTCGTTGATCATCTTTGGAATAATATGCGATTTGTCTTCCAGGATATCCAGGGTTTCCGGTTTGAAATTCAGGGTGGAATTGTCGATACTTTCGGAGGTATAGCTGTTCCACATATCCTTATGCATTAACAAAGACTCCCGGCTTTCGGTTTCTCCGGACTGAACGTTTTTTCTGATACGTTTAATAACAATCCCGTGATGGTATTTCTCTTCTTTTCGTACCCCTTGCTTTTGTATGATCCAATCTCCATGATAGAAACCGTTATCATCAAAATTGCCGCGAACGATCACTTCATTCGCCTTATCAAACAGATAAATGGAATCTGTCAGTTTTCCTTTTTCGAAGGTTAGATTTAAAGTATATGTATTACTACCGGTATAATCTTTCCATTTTATCCGTTCTTTACCGGATTTTTTGCGTTTTTTCACGGTTTTATTTAAGGACCAGTTCCCATGCGGGATCCCTTCTTTATAGCCGGCATTAAGTTGAATATCATAAGAGTAAAAGTATCCTTCGCGGTCTTCGAAATAATCTTGTACGGTAATGGCATAGGACCAGTTGCCGGATTTTTTGCCATGTTTCATGGAGCCGCTGATAGTTTGGTTGACACGCTGTCTTTCATCATTCTGCCACCTTAAGCGGTAACGAAAAATCCCATGCATTATACGTTCCCTGTCATCGGTATAATAATAGTAGGTAACTTCTCCGGGTTTCATCAGCTTATTACCCATGCTGCCACTATACCGTTCTGTTCGAACTCTTTGTTGCGAAAATCCGGATAGCACGCATATTACTAAAAGAAGAAGAATGTGTATTCGAAGCATATGGTTTTATATTATTCGGTTGGGATAGTTGAGTTTTTTCGAAAAAGGGTATTTACTGTGTTGGTTAATTCTCTCATATCAAAAGACATTGAGAATACAGTCATTTTTTAACAGGGATCGTTCAGTATTTTTTATTTTCTTGATTCGATCAGGATGTCCAATATTTTAATGGAAGCTTCGGGGATGACTGTTCCCGGTCCAAAGACTGCTGCTGCGCCGGCGTCATAGAGTTCCTGATAGTCTTGATGGGGGATAACGCCCCCGACGATCACCATAATATCTTCCCGGTCGAGTTTTTTCAGTTCCTGAATAACGGCGGGCACCAGGGTTTTGTGCCCGGCTGCCAGGCTGGAGACCCCCAGGATATGGACATCATTTTCCACGGCCTGCCGGGCTGCTTCAGCCGGTGTCTGGAACAGAGGGCCGATGTCTACATCAAATCCGATATCTGCATAAGCTGTTGAAACAACTTTAGCACCCCGGTCGTGTCCGTCCTGTCCCATTTTGGCGATCATGATCCGCGGACGGCGTCCTTCCAGGGCAGCAAACTCATCGGTCTTTTGGCGGGCCAGTTCGAAAATCCTGTTATCTTTCGACTCGGAGGAGTATACTCCGGAAATAGATCGTATCACTGCTTTATACCTCCCGTAAATTTTTTCCAGTGCATAAGATATCTCCCCTAAGGAAGCGCGTTTTCTGGCGGCATCCACGGATAACTCCAGCAGATTGCCGTGGCCGGTTTTGGCGGCTTTGGTAAGGGCATCCAATGCTTGTGTTACTTCTTTATTGTTTCGTTCAGCGCGCAATTTTTTCAGTCGCTTCAGTTGGGCCTGGCGCACGGCTGTATTATCAACTTCCAGGGTTTCAATGGGGTCTTCTTTTTCCAGTCGATACTTGTTGATACCTACAATGGTATCTTTTCGGGCATCGATACGAGCTTGTTTGCGGGCTGCGGCTTCTTCAATGCGCATTTTCGGCACTCCGGTTTCTATCGCTTTGGTCATGCCGCCCAGTTTTTCGATCTCCTGTATATGTTCCCATGCACGGTGGGCAATGTCATTGGTCAGCCTTTCTACATAATACGAACCGGCCCAGGGGTCTACAGCTTTGATGATATTGGTTTCTTGTTGCAGCATCAACTGAGTGTTGCGCGCTATGCGTGCTGAAAAATCTGTTGGCAGGGCGATAGCCTCATCCAGGGCATTGGTATGCAGGGATTGCGTATGTCCCAGTGGAGCGGCCATGGCTGGCACAGGGGTGGGGGGTGCGTTAGTAAACGGATCTTGTTCGGTTAAACTCCACCCGGAAGTCTGTGAATGAGTTCGAAGAGCCATAGACTTGGGATTTTTTGGGTTGAACCCTTTCACCAGTTTGGCCCATAACATGCGGGCGGCTCGCATCTTGGCTATTTCCATGAAATGGTTCATCCCGATACCCCAGAAAAACGATAAACGCGGGGCGAAGGCATCAATATCAATGCCCGCCTCTATACCCGTACGGATATACTCCAGACCGTCGGCCAGGGTATAGGCCAGTTCGATATCTGCTGAAGCTCCCGCTTCCTGCATGTGATAACCGCTAATGGATATGGAGTTGAACCTGGGCATTGCCCGCGAAGTGAACTCAAAGATATCCGCAATGATCTTCATAGAGTGTTTTGGCGGATAAATATAGGTGTTGCGCACCATAAATTCTTTGAGGATATCATTTTGAATAGTTCCGGCCAGCTCTTCTTTTGCCACGCCCTGTTCTTCGGCAGCTACGATATAAAAGGCCATTACCGGTAATACGGCGCCGTTCATGGTCATAGATACCGACATCTTGTCCAGTGGGATCTGGTCAAAAAGGATCTTCATATCCAGAATAGAGTCTACGGCAACGCCGGCTTTTCCCACATCGCCTGATACCCGCTCGTGATCTGAATCGTATCCCCGGTGTGTGGCTAAATCGAAGGCTATGGAAAGCCCTTTTTGCCCTGCTGCCAGATTCCTGCGGTAAAAAGCATTAGACTCCTCGGCCGTGGAAAAACCCGCATACTGGCGGATTGTCCAGGGACGCATAGCATACATCGTAGCGTAAGGCCCGCGCAGATAAGGAGGTATCCCGGCCGCATAACCCAGATGCTCCAAGCTTTCCAGATCATCTTTGCCGTAAGCCGGTTTGATTTTTATCTTTTCTGGCGTTTCCAGGCCGGATTTGATCCCATAACGAGACTGCCACTCCCGGAATGATTCCTGCTGCTTATTGCCGGAATCTATATTGACGTTTGAAAAATCAGGTCTCATAATATTTCGTGTCTTTTTGTTCCCTGTTTATTGAATTACTCCCAGTTTCTTTTGATAGGCTTTTAAGCTTTCTAACAGATTTGTCTTTACATGGACAAAGTCATCCACCCCGGCCTGTTTAAATGTTTCTTTCTGATCTTTAGGATAACCGGCAACAACAAGTATTTTGCTTTTGTCTTTTGCTTTGATCTTTTGTGCCAGCTCCGGGACATATTTGGCATAGTCTTCATCGCTGCTGCAGATAACGATGATCTCTGCCCTGGATTGGAAGGCATCGGAAACAGCCTGATCCGTATTGTCGAACCCCAGGTTGTCGAAAATCTCGTATCCTGCACAGCCAAAAAAGGCGGTGCTGAATGAAGCTCTTGCTGTTCGCATAGCACGGTTTCCGATCTTCAGCAAATATACACCGGGCTTTTTATTTCCCGCTTTGATGTATTTTTCTGTAGCCAGACGTAGTTTTTCAAAAGGTTCTGTTCCGCGATAAAGCACAAGGCCTTTATGGTCTTTCTCTTCTTTAAAACGTATTTCTTTTTGTAGTTCATCCAGCATGGTTTCTTCCGGGTTGGGAAATTGGTTGGTGCCTATAAAGTTTGTTTTTCTTTTCGCAATAGCCTCTTCCCGGTTTTTACAGCTTTTTTCTATATCGGCCTTTACATCACCGCTTTCAAAGGTTTTAATGAATCCTCCCTTTTCTTCGGTTTGCCGGAATAATTCCCAGGATGCATTGGCGATGCTTTGGGTGAGCTTTTCGATATAATACGAACCGGCGGAGGGGTCTACGGTTTTATTCAGATGGGCTTCTTCTTTAAGAATGATCTGTGTATTGCGCGCGATTCGCTTTGACATATCATTCGGGGAACGGAAGAAATGATCGAAAGGGCGTACGTTCATGCTGTCGCAGCCTGCAATGGCTCCCGACATGGCTTCCGTGGTATTCCGGAGCATATTCACGTAGGGATCGTATATGGTTTTGTTCCAGGTCGAGGTTTCCACGTGCATATGGGCTTTGCATGCAGCTTTATCCTCAGTGTATTGGTTTACGATATTGGCCCATAGCTTGCGTGCTGCCCTGAGGTGGGCGATCTCCATAAAGTAATTGGAGCCAAGGGCGAAGGAAAACTGCACCTTGTTCGTGATATCACCAACCGCTTTTCCCGCATTGGTTAAAGAGGCCAGGTATTCATTGCCCATGGCCATGCTGTATCCCAAATCTTGTACAACGGTACCCCCGGCGTTATGAAAGAAACGAGCATTGATAGTAATGAGCTTGAACAAGGGAAGTGCATCTGATAAATTGTCCATCAGACAGATCAGCTCATTAAGGTTGTCCTGCCAGGAATTGTAAAATTCTCCTTTGAGCACATAATATCCCAGCGGGTCGAAATCTATCGATCCCCGGGCGTTTTTAGGGTCTATGCCTCTGTTATTTAAAGATTCCAGAAAAAGATCCAGAGTGATCTTATAATTTGTGGAGCCTATGAAATGAACCGGGTTAACAACCGGGTCTATATTTTTCAACAGCGTGTCCATCTGCTCTATATTGCTGATGTCACGTACATTAAATACAACCGCTCCGGCTCCGCGCTTTATGGCGTTCCTGGCTTCCTTATTGGCCTGCCCGGGCTCTGTGGGTTCGATCTCCTGACGCACCTCCCAGTCATTATGCCCGGTTTTGTAGCTTCGTACATATGGAAACCGGTCCGGCAGCGTGCCGATATGATCAATCGTCTCCAGGTCTTCTTGCCGGTAATATGGCTCGAAATCTAACCCCTCCGGGCTGTGCCATACAACCTTGCGACTGCGGTCCGCGCCTTTCAGATCCCTTGCTATTACTTCCTCCCATTGCTCACGACTAACCGGAGGAAATTCAGAGAATAATTTTATCGCTTTTTCTTTTTTATCCATAGAATTAATCTTTCCAATCTTTTTACAAACAGCAGGCAAAGGTATAAATATTATATGATTCAGGGTGAATAGAAGGCTTAAAAAATGTTTCTGTGTTCCGGCTCCGGCAGTCATTACAGCTATCCCGGCGAGCTTGCCTGCATGCCTTTGAATTAGTGGGGCTGCCAAAGCTAAAGATTGGGCTTTTTATTATTAGGGGTCGCTATAAAAGCCATAGATGAGTATTGAGGGTATAACCTGATATTAGACGGAGTAGCAGGAGTTGTTGAAATGTTCAGATAATATGTTTTATGGGGACAATAGGTTGATGTTTAAAAACCAGCATGGCATTTACGATCCGGAATCCTTTATATTGCGAAAGATCTGCAGGAGAGATCTTTTTGGGGATTATAACTTCTTTTTCGATAAGCATCTGGCGCTTAGTTCCGTTAAGCAGTGGTGGCTCAGGGGTATACCAGTGGTGGCCGTTAAAAAACGCTATATTGGCATAGGATGTATCGGTCACTAATCCGTGTTTTACAATAAGGACATCATCGCAAAAGGATTTTTGCTGAACCAGGTTGTTTAATTCCCGGCGGTCGGCATATTTCAGGTGGTAGTCCAGTGTGCCGGTGTGAACGATTTTCAGGCTGTTGATTTTTTTGGGGCTGTAGGGCTCTATTCTTATAGAGTAATCGTTTTTGCCATAAAGCAGGCGGCATTTGAATATCTTATCAGAAGGGATTTGCGGTGCATCAATAATTTCTTCCAGCCGAAAGGGGTTGTCTGTCGCATAAACTTCCGCATATGAAGTATCCATCCGTTGCTGATGGAAACTCAGGTTTTCTGCCCGGTTTTTATGGATGCGTATGGTTTCAAGCAAGGGGTACATATACTTTGTTTATCATTTCTTCATATTCTTCATCCATAGTGCTAAGGGCCGTGATCCCCCCACCGCTTCTGAAAAAGAAACCGTTTTTGGTTTGTTCGATAAAGCGGATATTTACGCCGCTTTCCAGGCTGTCGCCATTAAAAATTCCGAAGATGCCCGTAAAAAAACCACGGTCTTGTTTTTCACTTTCCCGTATGATTTCTATAGTTTTGGCCTTGGGAGCTCCGCTGACAGACCCGGCAGGTAAAAGGCTTAACAAAATATCTCCTATGTTTTTATGCCAGTTTTCCGGTAATTCACCCCTGATCTGTGAACTCACCTGTAATAGCTCTTTGTTGGAGGTTTTTAGCCGGTCAATAAAACGAAACCGGGGAACTGCTATATTATGGGAAACTACCGAAAGATCATTTCTGATCAAATCAACGATGGTATTATGCTCAAAGTATTCCTTTTTATTCTGCAGAATAAGTTCCTCAGCATTGGGAATGCCTGCATCTATAGTGCCCTTCATTGGAAAGGAATAAATATGGTTGCCGGATATTCTGACAAAACATTCCGGGGAAAAAAGCACAAAATTTTCCGTGGATAATAATTTATACGGTGCAGGACTGGCCTTGAAAATCCCGGAAAGCTTTCGTACGTTGTGGAGCTTGCTCGGAAAAGTGAGGTTCAATAAATAGGTGTTGCC
>JAWOBQ010000141.1:0-5697 GCA_046484255.1 Bacteroidales bacterium
GGACAGAGCAATTCAAGGACAGAGCCCAATTGCCCCGCCCTTCAGGCAATTCAAGGACAGAGCAATTCAAGGACAGAGCCCAATTGCCCCGGCCTTCAGGCAATTCAAGGGCAGAGCAATTCAAGGACAGAGCCCCAATAGCCCCGGCCTTCAGGCAATTCAAGGACAGAGCAATTCAAGGACAGAGCCCAATTGCCCCGCCCTTCAGGCAATTCAAGGACAGAGCAATTCAAGGACAGAGCCCCAATAGCCCCGGCCTTCAGGCCGGGGATTGAAAATTAAGGTCCCTATTGATCCCCCGGCCTTCAGGCCGGGATTAAGAATTACGCCGCTGAAAATTTATCTTTTTTAGACCGTCATCATAAACAGAATGCCAATTGCTATAAATCCACGAACTAACGGTAAATTATTCGTGCATTCGTGGCAACCCTTCTCTGGTTAAAAAATTTCACCCTGAATCTCCCTGCTGAAGAATGTGCAAATTGGGTTGGGATGCACGGATGATGAATGTATAGACAGCAGGGATGCATGGCCGTGCACCTCTATAGATAGAGAAAAATTAATGATCAAGAGCAAATCGAGCCCCCAGGTATACTTTTCTTCCGTGTATGGGCCCCCAGACCAACGATGCATCAAAATTTTCCCCGAAGGGTTTATCTGCTGCGATTACAGGGTCTTTCTGCACAAAGTCGCCGATATTTTCCACTCCGCCATAGATTTCAAATGCTCCCAGAAATTTGGTTATCTGCAGGTTTACTATGGTATAGGGGTCGAATGAATCATTCCGTTGCCTCCGGGCGGGCAGCTCTTTAGTTGAAGGGATCCTTCCCCCGCCGTTGAACTGGCTGCTCAGATCAAATTGCCAGTCGCTGCTGCCGGTAGCATACGAAAAAGCTACAAGGCCTTTGTAGTCGCTGCTGAGGGGTTGTTTCATTAACTGATCACCATAGGTTGCCTTTACATCTGTATAACGGAACCCTAACGTTAAATCCAGATTGCGGAAAGGCTCATAATCAATTTGCAGCTGGTAATTGTTGGCAAAGGATTCCCCCTTGAGGTTATAAAAGCTGATCTCATGCACATGGGAGTCCATATCCACTATAACCTGGTTGATAAAATCTGTGCGGAAATAGTCTGCAGTGAGGGTCATTTCCTCGTTAAACAAATCTATGTATTGCGTCCAGCTTATTCCGTAGTTCCAGGCTTCTTCTGTTTTCAGCTTGTCTGGTATTATGATATTTCTGGATGAGGCAAGTAAAACGTTGTTTTCGGCCAGGACTCTGGCGGTACGATAGCCTTTTCCTGCTGAAAGTCGGAGGTCAGTGGAGGGGAAAAGCTTATACTTTATATGGCCCCGGGGCGTATAAAGCCATTGATGATTGTTGTGATAATCTGCACGGAATCCGCTCATCGCTGTTAATTTTTCACCGATTTCAAGCTTGTATTCAAAAAAGGCTCCCGGAACATTTTCTATACCTGTTAATGCTTTGTTGTCTAAGGTTTCATCATAGATGTCATATCTCCAGCTTAAGCCTGTACTGTAACTATGATGGATTTCCCCCTGATCTTGTTTAGCGGGGGCATTATCGTCATGATCTTCATGCTCGTCCTCTTCATGTTCACACGAACCGTCATGCGAATGGGTTTCATTATGGCTGTTATGTTCGTCTTTTTGGTGCTCCTCTTGCGCCCGGCCGGATTCCTGTTGATCTAAGGCCGGTTGTTGCTGATGATCATGTGGAGCGCTTCCAATAGAAGAGCTGAAGATCAGGGTTGAGTAAATGCTTTTCTGTTCTCCATTGTAGCTTGTATGTCCAAATGATGATCTTTGCTCATGCACTGAGGCGGATGTAATCCAGCCGATTGAGGTTTCTCTTTCTTTATTGAGCATATATCCGTGTTTCATGAATCCTTCCAGGCGGTTGGTTTCAATATTTATTCCATAGCTGTTTTGCTGTTGAGGCTTCAGCTCATGGCGATAGTCCATTTGGCCGCCTTTTCGATCCTCTGCGAAGTATTTCACTCCGGCCTGAAAAATATAATTTCCTTCAGGTTCATAATTCCAGCGGTTAAAAACGTTATATCGCTGCAGCAGCGGAAGGTCAATAAAGCCATCATTATTATTATCGATTTTATGGTCGTTGTAAGCTGCATGGGCAAACAGCATGCCTGAAAGGGATTCGTTGAGATGGAATGAAGTGTTTATATTAAGTTCGTAGCGTTGATCTTTATCCCCATAGAGGTTGAGAAAGAGCTTTTCACTGTTTTGGGGTTTCTTGTATTCCACATTGATCTGCCCGGTTATGCCCTGGTATCCATTTAACACGGATGCAGAACCTTTTGAAACGCTAATGCTTTCCATCCAGATTCCGGGAACGTATTCGAGACCGAAGCTATTGGCCAGCCCGTAAAAGTTAGGGTAATTTTCTGTCTGCAATTGCACGTATTTGCCCGATAAACCCAACATGCGAATTTGTTTGGCCCCGCTGACAGCATCGCTGTATGAAACATCTACAGAGGCATTGGTCGTGAAACTTTCCGATAAGTTACAGCAGGCTGCCCTGCAAAGTTCTTCACCGGTGATCTTTTGGGTGTTGAGGGGGTCTGTACGCGATATATGGGTGCCTGATGAGCGTGCCTCTACCACTACTTCACCAAGTTCACTCCGGGTATGCAGCACCACGCGCATAGGGTTTGGGGCTCCCCTGACGTCTATGGTGTCTGCTTTATATCCCACAAAGCGTAATACTAACAGATGGGTGTTCGTATCCTTTTGGATGGAAAACTCACCGGCCTGCCCGGTGGTAGTTCCATGAGTAGTCCCCGCCCAATATACGTTGACACCGTTCATAAAGAGCACGGTATCACCGGTTTGCTCGTATACTTTTCCCTTTATAGTTTCCTGGCTGTATATAAATGCAGGCAGGAAAAATAATATTATGAATATCATTTTCATGGTATGAATCTTTTTTTTTTGAACCGGCCTATTTGGCAGAAAAAACCATGGCAGTGCATTATTCTCTTGGATGCCGTATGCTTTGGTTAACTTCCTGGATATTTTTTGGAAGCATGACCGGCTTGAAATTTTATTGATCTTCTGATGAATAACTATGTTTGCATACAATAAGGAGTCCGGTTTAAAAACACTAAATTTATCACAGCCGCTGAAAATCAAATGTGCCCTTTTTAGACCGGACTCAATAAGCTTATCAGAAAATCATAATAAAAGGACGTTGGTAAGGGATAATATATCCGGAGGGTTAATGGGTTTAGTTGAACGGGATTGAGCAAGAAAACCAGAAGTGTTCTTTACGTTTATTTCCGTTGGATGAACATGGTTGAGAAAGGTGATAACCGGCAGGGATATTTTTGCAATAATTGAAGGGGTAAATATCAGGTTATCGATTTGCAGTTTTCGTGGGTGTGGTTGTTGCGGATGTTCATGTTGCTGTTTATGGTTGTGGGCGTGTATCAATGGCGAACAGTTACCATCCTGGTGTTGATGGACAAGATGTTCCGGTGGGAATATCACCTGATTATGTGGATTGTCGCATCCTTCGCAATAATACTGAACCAGATTCACCCCGGCTGAAAACATAATAATGTGAAAAGCCAGTATTAAGCCGGTTATATTTTGGAAAGTCCGTAGCATATGATCATGCAAAGATAATCATTTTTTTATTTAACATTTGCCTGTATACGCAATCGTTGGGTATGGTTCTGCGGGTCATTGGTAATAACAGTTACGGATTGATGTTGTTTTCCGCTACGGCCCCGGGTATTAAAAGAAACTTTTATTTCTGTTTCTTCATTGCTTTTCAGCGTATTTTTTCCCGGCTTCGACGCTGTACAACCACAGGCTGCATTTACTTTGCGAATTTTCAGCTCGTCTTTCCCTTCATTTTTCAAAATAAAATTGTGGCTTACCGTTTTTCCCTTTTCAACCTCCCCGAAATTGTGGGTGGTTTTGTCAAACCTGGCTACAGGGGCACGTTCAAGCTCTTCTTCACTGAGGTTGGAGAAGTCTTCCATCAATCGTGCACTAACGTTCAATTGTTTTCTGGCTTTCTTCTCGTCGTTGGTTTTTATATAAAACCGTTCCAGAATAAGGCCATAATCATTTTTTTTCGATGCATCATAGGTAAAGACCAGGTAACCTTCCTGTTTGGGTTGCAATGTTTTGGGTTTAGCTTCAATTTTCAGTTGTTTTGGGGTACTTCCTGGTGAAAGTTCCATAGGCTGATCCCAATTATTGTAGATCCCTATGCTGTCGGTTTTTATCTCATGCCTTTTCATTTCATTAAAGGCCATATGATTGGTCTTTAGGCGTAAATTTCCTATTTTATATCGGTAAAGCTTAGTTTTATCCTTTTGGGCAGGGATCACTTTTCCTTTAATAGATAAGGTTGTTTTTGGGGTAACGGGCTCATTGGTAAGGATTTCTATGGTGTGACGGAATACTCCCGGGCGTCCTTTCGGCGCGTATTGGACAGTAATATGCCCTTTGTCGCCGGGGGCTATATCCCCTCTTGTGAAATCTGAAGCAGTACATCCGCAACTGGGTTTGACCGACATAATTTTTAGGGGCTTGTCTCCGGTGTTTGTGAATGTAAATTGATAACTTACCTTTCCGTCTTCTTCCTGGATCTGACCAAACTCATGTGTCGTTTTTTCAAAACTGATCTCCTGAGCTGTTGTACTGAATGAATAAAAAATAATCAAAGTAAGTATTGGAAATGATTTGCATTTCATGGGTTTATATTTTTAATGGATATATTAAATTTTGGTCAAAAATAGGTATTTTTAATTTATAGTGCCCGCGCCCCGCTCCCCAAGAAGTTAAGCCGCTGGAAATCAGTAGCTCTTTACATATAATTAAGCGGATTATCAGCGGTTGTCAATAATTTGTGTTTTATACCGGGCTCAATAGTATAGACTGCATTTTTATCAAATTGTTCAATACGATAAAAATTTTTTGAAGTTACCCCAAAATTTTAATAAAAATTTCCAAAGTCAATCATTGCCATAACGTCGCTTGCACCAAATCCGGCTAAATCCTGGTTGGAGGTGAATTATGTAGCAGACGGGGCCAAAAATGCAGAGATTTTCATTCAAATGACCGGAGACCCGAAAATCCAGTTTATTTATACGATTGATCCGCAGTTGAACCAGAAAACGATAAATATATCCGGCCTCCCCAAAGGCGTATATAATGTAATTTTACGATGTGACGGCCAGCAAGTGGATACTCAAAGCCTTTTGATCCAATAAATAATTATTGGATATTAAATTAAGCATATAGGTTTTTTTATCGTCTATCAGAAAAGGGATGGTTCAAACAAAAGCAAAATTTAAAACAATAATATTATGAAACGCTTAAGGATAAAAATAACAGTTATAATCGTTGGTTTACTGATGAGTTTTGCACCTATGGAAGCGCAGGTCTGGGATCAAATCGGCGGTGCTATTGAGGGGGAAGCAGGGGACCGGTTCGGCTCCTCCACAAGTATAAGCGGTAACGGCTCGATCGTAGCCAGCGGGGGTCCTGTGAATGTCCCATTCGCCTCTGGTGCCGGTCATGTGCGTATTTTTGAAAACTCAACAGTAAGCAGTGAACCTCTGCAACAACAAGGGATTTCGCTTTATCCCAATCCCACTGATGGGATACTCCATTTTGAAGTTGAAAATGCCTCGACG
>JAWOBQ010000230.1:0-8483 GCA_046484255.1 Bacteroidales bacterium
CTAGAATAATGCCATGATGGATGATAATAAACCTGAAGAACGTGATATTGAGCAAGAATCGCAGGATTCTCCTGAAGAGGTCGTTGAAGATCATGTTCTTGACGATGATATGAGGATTTAAAATTTGAGCAACAACGCAGATATCGGACATTATGGACAAACACTATTTAAACTGCTTGCCCTTCCATAAAAACCAGCCCGCAATCAGGAATACTGCCATATAACCCAGGCTGAGATATTCATGTAATAATATTCCGGTGTTTCCCGGATCAAACTCTGTAAATGACCGGCCGGTATAAGCGTAAGGAAAGTAATCAATATATTTCCATTCCATAAGTATCATGCCGGCGATCACCCCTATTAAACCTATGCCAATAGATTTAAATGAATTTTTCATCCAAAGCGACAATTGATATTGAAGCGTACTCATTGCCAGGGTTGCAATAAACATCTTCAGTGTTCTCCAGAAAAATATTTGTAAATCAGGATTATGACCGGAAAAACCAGCATCCGGCTTCAAGAGTGACAATAACATAACAAAACCCAAAATAAACAATGCCATCATGAGAAATGTCAGCAAAATGACCAGGCTAATGCTTATCCATTTTGATACATATACTAAAAACCTGGAAACCGGAGCCGTAAGCAGCATTTTCCATCCTCCGCTACTATGCTCTATATTTATGATCAATGAATTGATGATAACGACAAACATTGGGATCAGCACAATGGAAGGAAAATTCCAACTCCTGCTCAATAAAGCATCATAGGGATTCGCCCCGTACCCTCCGTAATTATTTCCACTGTAGAAGATCAAAAAAAGCAGCAAAGAGATGAAAAAAGGGCCAAGAATACTGATCCATAATGCCGGGGTTGATCGTATCTTTTTAAATTCTATGGCGATCATTTTTAAAATCATCACTTATTCCTTTCTATTATTTGTAAGGTTCAAGAACATTTCTTCCAGATCTTCCCGTACAACAGAAGCATGATACACTTCCAGCCCTTTTTCCACCAACATACGGATAATTTTGGCTATTTCCGTTTCTGTTTCACAATTAACAAGCAGATAGCCATCTTCACGGCTTTGTATTTTATACGCTTTATTCAGCATACTTTGTGCTTTTTCGTTATTGTTAGTAGTCACCATAACAACCCGTGCTGAAGACCTTAAGCTTTGAAGTTCATTTTTATTTCCCTGGAACACCAGTTTACCCTGTTGGATGATTCCCACCTGATGGCTAACACGTTCAGCCTCACTAAGCAAATGAGTAGACAGGAATATTGTGATGCCCAGTGCTCTGTTCATATCAATCAACAGATCACGAATCTCACGAATTCCTCTGGGATCAAGCCCGTTGGTCGGTTCATCCAGAATAAGCAGCTTCGGTTTCTGAAGCATTGCCGCAGCCAATCCCAGACGTTGCTTCATCCCGGTAGAATACGTTTTAACTTTGTCCCTGCCAGCATCCTTCATCCCCACCTGTAACAGCACTTCGCTGATCCTGGCCTTTTCTACTCCCCGCAAATCCGCCTGTATCTCCAAATTTCGCTTTCCGCTTAAATGCTCATATAAACCCGGAGACTCCACCAAAACACCTATCTCCCTGTTAATCGCAAGCCTGCCGGAAGAATCCAAAGCCATTATCTCTATCTTTCCATGTTTTGCCTGCAGCAAGCCTAACAACAACTTAATCGTCGTACTCTTCCCGGCTCCGTTTGGCCCAAGAAAAGAATATATCTTCCCCTTTTCTACCCGCAAATCCAAATCATGCACTACTTGCTTGCCTTTGCCATAAGCATAACTCAGTTGTTCCGTCTTGATCGCATATGCTGTCATAAGTCTTGATTTAATCCATGTTTTACAACCAATTTTATGCCAATTTTAAAACCGGGATCGCAATAATCATTCGACGGATTCTAAAACAGCGGTAATTTCTCAAATATGTTTAGCTATTTGAATAACCTCTTTCAAAGTATCATCCCCCAGATGTATCTTCTTTAAATACTCATCCACATCAATACTTACAAAAGAGATCTCTCTCAACCTTGTATTAGAAATAAAGATCAGGATAAGCAGATCACGAATATCCGGATGCTCCGGATCCATGTTCTGTTCAAGATGTTTTAAATATCGGGTTACCAATCTCTGATCATTTAACAAATACCTCCCCCTGTAGGGAAACCCAAGTATTTTCTTTTTCTCTTTTTGCAAAATTCCTTCTTTTAGCAGATATCCCCTGATATGCAAATAAAACGGAATTTGCACGCACAGCTCATCCGTCCATTGCTTAATGGATCGTAAAGCCGGGCTCGAACCAATCGCCCCTACAACTTTTTCTACCATCTCACAGGAAGAAGGAATATCATTATCCACTATAAGAACCCCATCATCACGCCGCAGCCTGCCTTGCAACAAAGCTTCCACGATCACTGAAAATGACAGAATATTTTGCATACGCGCTTTGTTCACTATTGTATCCGTTAAAGGATTCCCATTATCCAGTATAACCAGCCGCTGCGGCAAATTGAAACGCTCCATGTAAATCATTTGTTAGTTTCCGCAAAATAAAAAACCATCAGGCCTGTTGGCCACCTATGGCTTGTCTCTTTTATGACTGCAAAAATAACAAAACACATCATCCCTGCCATAAATTCAAGCATCTGTATCATCATATCCACATCCGAAACAAAAAACCTTGCAAATATGGAGTTTAGCAATTTTAAGATGCAATTTTTATCAAGCATCCCAAAATAACCCGGCTTTACAAACAGACAATTCTGAACGAAACACAGCCTTTATAGACAAACCCTATTGAGATTTTACATCAAGTGGCGTATTCTTTATTTCCACCCCTAACTTATCCCATGTATCGATCTTTTGAATATTTATTCCCAGGTTATCACGGGTATTGATGCTTTCAATATCCACACCCAGGTTATCCCAGCTTTCTATGCTTTGAATATTTACATCGATCACATCATTACTATTCAAGCTTACATTGACAGCTCCTTCTTTATTTAGCGGAATTAACCCATATTTCTGGTCTTGGTGGATGACCGGGTTTTTGGAAGCGTGTACATCCGGGATTATCTCTATCCTTATTAGAGTCAATATACTAAGATTGACCGCAATAATCGTTAATACAACTTTTAAAAAAATGTCTTTCTTCATAGATTTGTATATTTTATTTAGATTTGAATGTTTGATTTAGTGTCTGTCTGTAAAGCCCAGTGTTTGGTTCAGAATGTTCGAGATCAAGGTTTACCCCGTTTTTATCGGGTGTTTACCCCGTTTTTATCGGGTGTTTACCCCGTTTTTATCGGGTGTTTACCCCGTTCTTTTTATCGGGGCGTGCGAACCGAACGAAGTGAGCTCTTGAACACCTTTAAAAATATGAGTCCTGTCTAAAAACACTAAATGTATCACAGCTGCTAAAAATCAGATTTACCCCATCCCTAAAGAGAGGCTGATTTTCAGCGGCTTCACCCTTTAGGGTTCGGGGTAAAAAGCTGCTGAAAATCAAATGTGACCTTTTTAGACCGGGCTCAAATAATTAGCTTGTGAAAAAAATTTTAAACCGCAGTATACTAGTGTATATGAAGATTTAAAATTTGAGCAAGATCTTAGCACAAAGCTATTAAAAATCTTGGAAAAAAGAAGAATTAAAGCCGCAGGGAGCTTTCATAAAATACTTACCTTTGTACATTGATAGAAACATAGTCTCATGAAAAAAGCAGCAATAATTGATTTATTCCGAAAAATGAGACGTTTACACACCACCCTCATCATAGTGATGGTTTTCTTAATGCTGATCATTTATTCATATGTGTATCACAAGACAGCTCTGCTTACCATATCATTTGACACCACCTGTTTATACTTGATTATTTCTGCTATAATAAGCTTAGCATCTGTGTTCTATGTAGAAAACTTAACCCGGAAAAAGATGCCGCTCATCCCGGCAAAATCCTCGCTCAAAGAAAAACTATTTTTTTACCGCAGGATTTACGGCATACAGATCACTATCACCGCTATGCTCATTCAACTTAATACGATTGCCTATCTGGTGTTGGGAAACAGTGTATTCTTTATCATGGCTTTTGCTGTACTTGTATTTCTGCTAACCATCAAGCCATCCGCTGAAAAATTTCTAAAAAACAGTGTAATAACTAAAGAAGAAGAGGCTCTTTTTAAGTGAATGGCACGAAAGCGATTGAGTAAATCAGGATTAATAAAACCTCATTCACTCGAGTTTATCGCGAAAGAGTTGACCGATTCAATAAAATTTAGACATTTATGAAAACGCGTAAAGAGAAAGATTCAATGGGCTATATAGAGGTAGCTGCCGATAAATATTGGGGTGCTCAAACGCAGCGGTCTTTAGAAAACTTCAGGATCGGAGAAGAAAAAATGCCCGGGGAAATTATTTATGCCTTAGCTTTGATAAAGAAGGCAGCGGCTCAGGCAAACAAGGAGCTGGGAGTATTGGAAAGTGAAAAGGAGGCACTGATCTCCCATGTATGTGATGAGATCATGGAAGGGCAACACCATAAGCAATTCCCGTTGGTTGTATGGCAGAGCGGTTCCGGCACACAAACCAATATGAACGTTAACGAAGTAATTGCCAACCGGGCCAATTATTCCTCCACGAATAATATTGGAGGTCGTGGTTTTATTCATCCCAACGATCACGTAAACATGTCCCAATCTTCCAATGATACTTTCCCCTCGGCTATGCACATATCAGCAGTTATCATGCTAAAAGAAAATTGCATCCCGGGGTTGGAATATTTGAAAGGGCGTTTACATGAAAAATCCGAAGCCTTTACCTCGGTGATCAAGACCGGCCGTACGCATATGATGGATGCCATACCGCTAACAATGGGGCAGGAATTATCGGCATACGTTTCGCAGTTGGAGCACGGGATATCAGGATTAAAAAATACGATCCCGCATTTGCTTGAGCTGGCATTGGGGGGGACCGCCGTAGGGACAGGGCTGAACGCTCCGGAAGGTTTTGACAGGCTGGCAGTTAAAAAAATTGCACATATGACGGGTTATCCATTTATTACAGCCGGCAACAAGTTTGAAAGCATTTCAGCTAACGATGCTTTGGTTAGCAGCTCGGGAGCTCTGAAAACCTTAGCCGGAAGCCTGATGAAGATCGGTAATGATATACGTTTTCTGGCCTCCGGACCGCGGTGTGGAATAGGTGAATACGAACTGCCCGCCAAAGAGCCCGGTTCGTCCATTATGCCCGGAAAAGTAAACCCCACCCAGGCCGAAGCCCTGACAATGGTGTGTGCACAGGTATTCGGAAATGACAATTCTATCAATATAGGCGGCATGAACGGACACCTCCAGCTTAATGTTTTTAAACCCCTTATGATCTACAACTTCCTTCAGTCAGCAAGACTTTTAGGAGATGCCACACGCAGCTTTACCAAACATTGTATTTCCGAACTGCAACCCAACACCGAAAACATGAAAAAAAACCTGAATAACTCACTGATGTTAGTAACTGCCTTAAGCAACCATATTGGCTATGATAACGCCGCCGTTATCGCACAAAAAGCTCATAACGAAAGACTTACCCTTAAAGAAGCCGCCATCGCTACCGGAATGGTTACCACCGAAGAATTTGACGATTATGTAAAGCCCGAACGAATGATCTGAGAAAACAAATTAATTTATCCCTTTTACAGCAATGAGGCTGTATATCAAATATCTCATTTACTCGAAAAGTCTTCTGTGCCGGCGGATCGTGTTTCTGCTCATCTCTTTCAGCACGTCAACGGCATTCAGGATCATCATGGATGAAGAGGGAAACGGGACCGGCTTAAACCCCAGTTTCTTTTTGGTTTTTTTCGATAAAGCAGCCACATCTCCATAAGCCTGCATATAAGTATGCTCAAAATGCCACTCTGCCGCAATTGGCTCCGTTTTAATAACCTGGCCGCTACCATTCTCCACAAACTCCAGGCGCCCGTTGATCACCGTATGCTTCAGCAGCCGCGTCTCTTTTACACGGCAGCTGATCTCTTTGGTCTTTTGCTTTTTAATATCATTCCCGAGGCTGTCTTTTTTTACATTACCATTTTCATCAAGCACATATTCCCATCCATCATCTACTATTTTTGTCTCCTCAAATTCACTTTCTTTTATTTGTTCCGGAGACACGTTAATCCCCTGCAACTTCAAATCGATAAAATAGTGATATGCCCGCTGCTCCACGCCCCGCGTATCGAAAGTAACCCACTGCCTGTTCAGATCCGACAAGGATATCTTAAACAATTCTTCTTCAAACCCCTCCGGAAGCGATACATTGGATTGGTTAGACATGGTAAACAAAACATAAGATTTGCCTTTAGCTAAAGCACGTTCTTGCAGCCGATCCACATCCTTGTATGCCGGTATGTATTCATGCACTTTCCGGAATTCATCATACGCCTTGCGCGCATCAAAACGGGAGTCCGACTGCAGGAGCTTTTTCCCGTTAGCATAAAAATATTCGGCAGCCTTACGCTGGGCTTCAACCTTTTCCTTTTCAAAATTTACATATTCATAATCAATCCGGTTTAAAACCTTTGAGGGTAACCGCCTGACTAAATTCTGGCGCCGCTCCATCTCTTCATAAATATGAAATATTTCACCATGTATATTAGGCTGACCGGACATCCTGAGCTGACGGATACGCTGACGATCTTCTTCCATAGCCAAACCATAAGCCTTTTTCAATACCTTTTGCTCTTCTTCTTTCCCGGGCTTTTTGGAAAGCTTCTTTACAGCCTTCTCAATTGCCTGATCATAATTCCCCCGCTGCAAATGCTTGCGGGAAGAAACACAGCCTGCCATACCCACTATTAACACGAACAAAAATATTCGTTGCATCATAATTATACCATTTATTTTATTGTCACAAAACTGGGATTCATCAAAAATACAACCCATCCTAACCGGGCCTGTACTACTTGCTTGCCCGAAATGTTCCCGCCGCCAAAATGTCAAGAAAATACAATCAATATTCAGGCCAAAAATAACAGAAAAAAACGTTCCTGTCCTCTAAGTGAATTGAAATTATTTTAAGATGACGGCCCTGCATCAGGGAAACACAAAAAAAATTACAGATTACTGCATTCGTACTGCATTTTTTTTTATCTTTATGCCAATATCCGCAAAAAAGATATGTAAAAAACCAAATATCTATATTTTCATAACAAACAAAGAGTTACAAAGACTTCTCCACATTTCAGCAAGCAGGGGGATCAGCAATACGGAAATTGAAAAAAACATAGACCTATGAAAGGAATTATTCTGGCCGGCGGTTCAGGCACCCGCTTAAAACCTATAACACAAGCATTAAGCAAACAACTCATGCCGGTGTATGATAAGCCCATGATCTATTATCCGCTTTCTATTCTGATGATGTCCGGCGTTCAGGAAATTCTGATAATCTCCACGCCCCATGATCTTCCAAACTTCGAAAAGTTGCTGGGTGACGGGGCACAGTTAGGTTGTAAATTCAGCTATAAAGAACAGAAAGTGCCTAACGGGCTGGCCCAAGCTTTTGTTTTGGGCGAAGAATTTATAGGCACCGACAAAGTCGCCCTGGTGTTGGGTGACAATATTTTTTATGGAAGCGGATTATCTTCCGTTCTTCAACAAAACAGCGACCCCGAAGGAGGGGTTATTTTCGCCTATCATGTAACCAATCCTTCACGTTATGGTGTAGTAGAGTTTGATGATAAAAACCGGGCCATCTCGATCGAAGAAAAACCCAAAAATCCCAGATCAAACTATGCTGTTCCCGGCTTGTATTTTTATGATAACTCGGTGATTGAAGTGGCAAAAAATTTAAAGCCCAGCGCCCGGGGTGAGTACGAGATCACCGATGTAAACAAATATTACCTGGAACAAGGCAAACTAAAAGTAGGAATTATGAACCGTGGCACTGCATGGTTGGATACCGGCACTTTTACGTCATTACAAAATGCCGGAGAGTTTGTAAGGGTTATTGAAGAAAGGCAGGGCCTGAAAATCGGCTGTATTGAAGAAGTTGCTTACCGAATGGGATTTATCGACAAAAGCCAGCTTGAAAAACTAGCCAGGCCTTTGTTAAACAGTGGGTATGGGGATTATCTGTTAAGCCTGGCCGGGCAATCATAATAAACAACTACCCCTGTCATAAGCAAGCACATAAACAAAAAAAATATGAACGCAATAGATAAATATTCAACCCTTATAGACCGTGCTTTAGAAGATATTGCAATACCGGAAAAGCCGGCCGGCTTGTACGACCCCATCCGTTACACAATGAATTCCCGCGGCAAACGGTTAAGACCGGTTATCACACTAATGGGGTGTGAGTTGTTTGACGGGAAAATCAATAAAACACTGCCCGCAGCTATTGGCATGGAGATCTTTCATAATTTTACGCTGATCCATGATGATATAATGGACAAATCTCCTATGAGACGGG
>JAWOBQ010000028.1:0-27066 GCA_046484255.1 Bacteroidales bacterium
AAACAAAAACAAGAGCACCAATGGGAGTTTAATGCAAGCCCCCCTAAGCTGGATAAAAATCTGCAAAGCCTTATTGAGTCTGTATTAGAAGATTATAAATCCCAAATGATGAATGCGACTATGGACCGGCATACCAACCTGGCCAGGGCAATGGCAAAACGATCGGCTATAAAAAAAGGAAGTAAACTGGAGCAAGAGGAGATCAAGTCGTTGATCAATGCTTTGTTTGCCTGCCAAATGCCGGAATATTCATTAGATGGAAAACACATTATCAGGATCATTAAGCATGATGAATTAAAGGAAAGATTTAACTAAAGAAAAAATTATGAGCGGACAATACAGCCCAAGAGGATTTTCTGTTTTACCCCCTGTGGTCAAGCATCTCTTGATCTTAAACGGTTTGTTTTTTTTAGCCACCCTGACATTTGCCGGAGCCTTTAATTTTGACCTTTCTCAGTACATGGCCTTGCATTACCCGGCTTCGGATAAATTCAGTCCTTATCAGTATGTGACATATATGTTTATGCATGCCAATTTTGCACATATTTTCTTTAATATGTTTGCTTTATGGATGTTTGGTTATGCATTGGAAAATATCTGGGGTTCGCAGCGATTTTTGATTTATTATATTGTGACAGGCTTAGGGGCCGCTTTTATTCAAACTTTTGTAAATTATTTGGAATTCTCTTCCATACAATCGGCAATTGATTCTTATACGAATTCACCGGATCCGGAGGCTTTTGCTTTGCTGATGCGGGAAAACTTTGAAGGGATGTATAACCATAGTGCTGTCAATGAATTCATCAGGAATTTTCGACAGAACCCGGGGGATACAGCATTGTTACAGCGCTCTTATGAAATAGCGGACATGTTTTACCAGAAAAAGATCAGCACGCCCACAGTCGGAGCTTCCGGAGCCGTATACGGGATCTTGCTGGCTTTCGGGATGATCTTTCCCAATGTGCTGATTTATATATATTTCCTTTTCCCGATCAAAGCAAAATACCTGGTTATGTTTTTGGGAGGCATCGAATTATATACCGGCATTGCCTCCAACCCGGGCGACAATGTGGCGCACTTTGCCCACCTGGGAGGCATGATCTTTGGATATGTTATGATACGGATGTGGAAAAACAAAACCAATCAAAACCGATTCTTCTGATATGCGAATTACACCACAATCTGCAAACTTAAAAGCTTTTTATCAACAGTATACCCTGGCGATATGGTTAGGGGCGGCGAATATTATTGCCCTGGCCCTGGTAAAGGCAGATTTCTTCACCATCCTTTTCTATACCTATTTGCTGATCTTCACCGGTCGTATATTTTTTGACTTTATCAGCAGGAAAGATTATTTAAATATTTGGTTTTTGGGAGTACTGGCTTCCGTTGTGATATATGCATTATTCGCCTCCACGCTAAGCGTATTTCCGTATAAGGGATTGGTAGTTGCTTCTCTTGCCGGAGGTGCTCTGGCCCTGATCGCCGCCAGTGCTACATATATGCCGGAAGCTCCTATACGCTTGTTTGTATTCGGCCCCTTCCCTTTTAAATACCTGGCTATTGGCCTGATCATACTGGATGTATTTACCGCCGATGCAGACGTGCAGGCAGCCGGGACTGGTGTTGCGCACTTTGCCCATCTGCTCGGAGCTGCAACCGGATTTGCTTATATTTACTTTCGGCAGAAAGGAATTAAGACAGATAAACTATTCAGCTGGTTCTATACCTCATCAAAACCGGGAATGAAAGCTAAAAAAGGAGGAAAATACCATCATACCCCACCCCCACGCGATGATCATGAATACAGGAAAAAGAAAAAAGAAGAACAGGAAAAACTGGATGAGATCCTGGATAAAATTTCAAGATCCGGCTATGAAAGCCTGACGAAAAAAGAAAAGGAACTCTTGTTCAGACAAAGTAAAGATTAAATATCCATTAAAGTGCGTTCTAAAAAAAACAAATCACAGCTTTCTATTTTTAATCGCCTGGTTTTTATAGTGAATATTCTGGTTGGCATGGCATTACTTTTTTCTTTTGCTGCTTCCTGGATCTCTCCGCAAAAATTTTGGCCTCTCGCTTTTTTTGGGCTTGCTTTTCCGGTTTTTTTCGTGCTAAACCTGTTGTTTGCCGTATACTGGCTTTTCGTTAAAAGGATATATATGCTGGTTTCCCTGCTTCCGTTTATTGTCGGGGTTTTTATGCCCGGAAGCCATTTGCGGTTTAACAAAGCAGCTGAAGAGAATAACAACAGCAATTCCATTAGGGTGTTAACCTATAATGTAAATGCTTATGAGCGTGATCAATGGAAAGGTAATAACCACTTTCCCCACACCACTGCTTTTATGGAATTTTTCCGGGAGGAAGAACCGGATATTCTTTTTTTGCAGGAGCATCTGGCTTATGATGATATTGAACGTGAGATCCGTGAAGAAATACAAAATTCGACCGGGCAAACACATTATTATCTGAAAAAATATTATAATACCTTTGAAACTTCGCAATGCATAGGGATATTCAGCAAGCACCCGTTTGTTCGCCATGGTTTTAAGCAAAGCCAGTTCCGGGAACGTGAGCGAACGTATTTTGTTTTTGCTGATATTGCTTTGCCCACAGATACCGTCAGGGCATATAGTGTCCACCTGCAATCCAATTATCTGAAAAAAGAAGGCGAATTGTTTACGAAAAGCCCGGATATCACCAACCGTGACTATCAAAAACTGCTACATGAACAAACGATGAGTTTAACCCGGAAGCTAAAATATGCATTTCAGCACCGGGCTGTCCAGGTAGATGAATTGGTTGCTCATATAAAAGACAGTCCTTATCCGGTAATTTTAGGCGGTGACTTTAACGATACGCCCGGCAGTTATACATATTCACGGATAAACAAACTTTTAAAAGACAGTTACCGTAAGCGATCGGCAGGCAAAAGATACACCTATTACGGCGATTTTCCCTCTTTCCGGATCGATTATATTTTTCACGATAACATTTTGGAAGCCAGCAATACCCGGATTGTAGAACATCCTTATTCAGATCATTATCCGGTGGTAACACAACTAAAAATGAACACTAAACCATGAACTTCGAACTCATATCCGAATTTAAACCTACGGGAGACCAGCCTGAGGCTATACAACAGCTGACTGAAGGTATTTTGCGGGGGGACCCTGCCCAGGTTTTGCTGGGAGTGACCGGCTCGGGCAAGACCTTTACCATAGCCAATGCTATAGAGAAGGTTCAGCGTCCTACGCTGGTACTGAGCCATAATAAAACTCTGGCTGCTCAATTATATGGGGAGTTTAAACAGTTTTTTCCCAATAATGCCGTTGAATATTTTGTTTCTTATTATGATTATTATCAGCCGGAAGCCTATATTCCGGTTACGAACACCTATATTGAAAAAGATCTTTCTATCAATGAAGAGATCGAGAAACTTCGTTTAAGCGCTACTTCTTCCCTGCTCTCCGGGCGGCGGGATGTGATTGTTGTTTCCTCTGTTTCCTGTATTTATGGTATTGGCAATCCGGATGAGTTTAATAAAAATACAGTGTATCTTCGTGCCGGAGATGTGATCCCGCGTAACAAATTGTTGCAACAACTGGTCACCAGCTTATATAGCCGTGCTGAAGCAGAATTTAGCCGTGGCACTTTCCGGGTTTCCGGCGATACCGTAGAAGTGTTTCCGGCTTATTCCGATGATTATGCTTATCGCCTGCTATTTTGGGATGATGAACTGGAAGCCGTGGAGGCCTTTATTCCAGAGACCGGAAAGGTAATCGAGAAGCTGGAAGAAGCGATTATTTATCCGGCCAATATTTTTGTTACGTCCCAGGAGCGCATGAACCATGCCTTAACGCAAATCCAGTTAGATTTGGGGGAACAGCTGAGCCATATGAAGGAAAATGGCAAGCACTATGAAGCACAGCGTCTGAACGACCGGGTTACTTATGATGTGGAAATGATGCGGGAATTGGGGTATTGCAGTGGGATAGAGAATTACTCCCGGTATTTCGACGGGCGCGAGCCCGGAACACGTCCGTTTTGCCTGCTGGACTATTTTCCGGATGACTACCTGACGGTGATCGATGAAAGCCATGTGACCATTCCCCAGCTTCATGCCATGTATGGAGGAGACAGAAGCCGGAAAGAAAACCTGGTGGAATATGGATTCCGCCTGCCGGCCGCCCTGGATAACCGGCCCCTGAAGTTTGATGAATTTATGGAGCTGAATAAGCAGATTATCTATGTGAGTGCTACCCCCGGAGATTATGAACTGCAACAGGCCGGTGGAGTGGTGACAGAGCAACTGGTAAGACCTACAGGACTTTTAGATCCGCCGGTGACAATAAAACCTACGATGAACCAGATCGATGACCTGCTGGAAGAAGTGCGGCAGGTCATTACACGGAAGGAACGTGTATTGGTAACTACACTTACTAAACGCATGGCGGAAGAACTAACAAAATACCTGCTGGAGATCAATGTAAAAACACGCTATATCCACTCGGATGTGGATACGCTGGAGCGTGTGGAGATCCTCAGAGGATTGCGCAGCGGAACATTTGATGTGCTGGTGGGTGTCAACCTGCTGCGGGAAGGCCTGGACCTGCCCGAAGTCTCACTTGTCGCAATTATGGATGCCGATAAAGAAGGTTTTCTGCGATCGGAAACATCACTGACACAAACTGCAGGACGGGCAGCCAGAAATATCAATGCGAAAGTGATTATGTATGCCGATAAAATTACAGGATCTATGAAACGTACTATCGAGGAAACTGAACGCCGTAGGGAAAAACAACTTCAGTTTAACCTAAAGCATAATATCACCCCCACTTCCATGAAAAAAACCGAAAGCAGTATTCGGGGACAAACTGCCGTGCTTGATATTAACGGAGAGAAAGTGAAAGCCTATGCCGGACCGGATAAAGAAAGTATGGCCGCAGACCCCGTAGTGGAATATATGAGCAGAGACCAACTGGAAAAGGCCCTAAAGAAAACGGCTAAAAAAATGGAATCTGCCGTGAAAGAACTGAACTTCCTGGAAGCTGCACAATATCGCGACGAAATGATGGAGATGGAAAAACGACTGAAAAATATGAATAAAAAACTCCCGGATAATATGTGAGGGCAGCCTAAAATGAAAAAGAAATGACACGAATGGAATATGCCACGAATGCATGATTTTAAGGTGATATAGTTTTTTATTTTATAAAATACCATTTAAAATCTTTGCAAAAAAACAGCCATCCATGATAAAATATTTTATGGTAACGGATTGGCAATTCTTTATTTAGGTATCGAAATCCGATGATCTGCCCGATAATCGTCATCAGGATTGTAACCATAGCCACAAGCATAAGTATCTGTATCATTGTAATATTGGGATAAAATATTTTCACAACAAAAATGGCAATAATATCTCCTGTAATATTTGTTAGATTCATAAATAACACTTTATACATATTATTAGCCGGTTTATTGATACTGTCCAGGGCTACACCGGCAAAACGGTCGATGGGTAAAAACAAGGCATAAATGCAAAATACGCGGAAGACATTAGCCATTTCTGCATAATCCCGGCCTCCCAAAAGCACTACAAAAAATTCTGCAAAGATCAGCCCCGGAACAGCCACGAGCATAAAGAAATACGTCATAGCTCCACTATAGGTATAGAATAGTTTTCTGATCTCGTCCCATTGTTTATGAATACTGGCCTTTGACATTCTGGGAAATGAAGTAGCCGAAAGGCTGGTTAAAGGGATCGCGAGTACTTCAGTAAGTTTCATTGGGATACTGTACATGGCTACACCGGCAGAGCCTAAAAAAGGACTTAATCCGAGAATGAAAGTATCCATACTTTTCAAAAGGTTTGAGCCAATAAGCGTACCCATAGCATATTTTCCGAAATTCAGTATCTTTTTGCGGTGTCTTCCGGTACTCTGTTGAATATATTCAATGCCATCCCAGCCAAAGGCCATAACAAGTACAGAGGAAAGCAGGTTTACAACAAGATGAGCAATTAGCACACTGAGTATCCCCATTTGAAAAAAGAAGTAATTCAAAGCCAGAAACAAAACAAAGCTGCCGATATTAAAGAACTTGATATAAAGAATTTTATCAAACCTCTGCCATGCTTGCAAAACGCTTAAAGCATGGTTATAAGGCAAGTTGATAAAAGCCAGCAAGGGATACCATTTAAAAAACAATACATATCCGGATTTTTCAATAGATTCGCGAAAAAGCAGGTTAATAGTGATTAGAATTATTGCGATGACCAGGGTTAAGGCTAAGCTGATCATATAGTTGGAACCCATTAATTTTTTTTGTTCCTTTTTATCCGCTCCGGAGAGAAAACGTACCAGGGCCATTTTGGTCAGCCCAAAGCGAAACATTTCAATGAATACCGCTGCAGTAACATATAATACCCATTCGCCAAAAACTTCTTTTTCAAAACTGCGAGTGAGGATCACGAAACTCAAAAATCCCAGGGCCGCAAATATGGTATTCCCCGAAAGGCTTTGAATATCTTTGTCGTGTACCCATCTGTTCAGTATGACGCTCAAAATCGTGATTGTTATTTTTGTGATGTCAGGTACACGTTGGCATTGATACCTGTCATTGTTTCGGTGTCAAAAATAAACAAACCACAGCTTTTTCCCTTAAAAACGTTTAAAAAGAATTTGCATCCGTCATCCCTGGGTGGGTTCACTTCAGTCGCTTCGCGAATATACTGCTAAACAGGCGGAATACCCGGAGCTTAAACAAGGTCAGCGGATACGTTGGATAATATCCTGCAGTATCCGGTTTATGGCATTTTCCGGGTCATATTCAGGAACGGTAAGCTGCCCGATCATTGCATTAAGGAATACTTCATCATAAGGAATGATCCCGGCTATTTCCATTTTTGTTTTATGGCAATAGGTCCTGATCCTGCATGTCATTTCCGGATTAATATCTGCTTTATTTACAATAACTTTTACAGCTATCTTAAAGTGATCCGCTAACTGTTTTGCGCGTTTCAGATCCGCAAGCCCGGCAAGAGTAGGTTCTGTTACTACGACCACCAGGTCGGCGCCGTTAATAGAAGCGATCACGGGGCACCCTACACCCGGCGGGCCATCCGTTAAAATATAATCTGCATTTACCCTCTTTGCCAATTCGCGTGCTTTTTCCCTGAGCTTCGCCACAAGCTTTCCGGACAAGTCCTCTCCTATGCCCAGCCGGGCATGGAGCATAGGCCCAAAACGGGTAATGGATTCATACCACGCACTGCTTTGTGAGCGGATCATATGTATAGCATTTTCAGGACAGGCATGCATGCAAAGCTTACAGCCCTCACAATGGATTTCATCCACCCTGAAATTTCCCTGCGTTTCGATAATGGCATTGAAACGGCATAGCTCAAGACAAATGCCGCACTGGGTGCATTTCCCGGCATCTATCCGGGCAGTAGCTCCCCCCGCAAAAGGATAACTTTGTTTTATCTCCGGTCTTAATAAAAGATAAAGATTGGCCGCATCAACATCGCAATCCGTAAAAATTGTATTCTGCATCCAAGATGCCAGTGCCGCTACAAGGCTTGTTTTTCCGGTCCCTCCTTTGCCACTGATCAAAGTTATCTGTTTCATACGTTTAAAATTGTTCCTTGTTCGGTGTTCCTTGTTCGGTGTTTCGTTGTTCGTTGTTCCTTGCTTGCCCCCGATTGAATATTGCTATCGCAATTCAACCCAGTTGATTAGAAAAAATCAACCCCTGTGAAATATGAAGAGATTTCACGGGATAAACGGGGCAAGCGGGGTAAACCGTGAAACGCGACGTTAGGAGCATATTTAACGGGAGGTTCTGTGTTCGCTTTTTCTCTCAGTCTCTTCGTTCTCTTAAGTCGCTTCGTTCGCTCAGGTCACCCTATCACCCTCTCATTATCACCTCAACGCATTAGGCCTACTACTATCTACTATCTACTATCTACTACCTACTACCTACTACCTACTACCTACTACCTACTACCTACTACGCCTCATTCCCTGCGCGCACCCCGAACCCCTAAAGGGGAAGCCCGTCGCACACTGACATACCCTTCCGGCAGTTCGCCTCTTCGCATTTAATCATCCTCCTGTGTGCGGAACGCCTCGGCACGGGTGTTTCATATGTTCATTTTATAAACACGTTCATCGATCAAGATACCTGATTATATTTTTATATAAGGCATGGAACAATTTATCATATTCCTTGCTAACATCCACAAATAAATTTCCTTTAGAATAATGTGCGGCCAATTGCCGGTCGAAAGGGATCTCCATTAATACAGGCAAATTTTCCTGTTTCAAATAATCATATAACTTTTGCTGTCCGGATATTGCGCGGTTTATAACCACGCCGGCAGTTTTGTTTATTTTTTTCAGGGTCTGGGTCATTAGCTTAAGGTCGGAAAGGCCAAACGGTGTGGGTTCGGCCACGACAATTACAAAGTCTGCATCGTGGATAGTTTCTATAACGGGACAAGAAGTACCGGGAGGGGAATCATAGATAACAATTTCTTTTTCGGGTGTTTGTTTTTTTAATTCGCGGATCACCGGTACAGCAAAAGGACTTCCGATCTCCAGCCGCCCTTCCCTTATGCTATGTTTTCCGGTTTGTAACAGATTGATCTGACCTAATTTTTTGTCATATTCCTGTATTGCATCATACCGGCATGCCCATAAACACGCTCCACAACTTTTACATAAGTCGGGCATAACCTGAATATGCGAAATGTCCTTAACGAACATAATCGCATTAAAGGCACAAATTTTGGCACAATCGCCACAATATGTACATCGGGTTTTATTAATCCGTGGGATAAGGGCATTGACATCCATCAGATGTTCAGGTTTTCCCGGGAAAAACAACTGAGCATTGGGTTCTTCCACATCGCAATCCGAAAGGGTAACAGCCTGGGCATTTAATTTTTTAATGGCAGCAAAAAGGTTCACGGCTACGGTCGTTTTCCCAGTTCCGCCTTTTCCACTGGCTACAGCGATCTTTATGTTTGGGTGCCTATTCTGTCCCATTTATTAATGATCACAAAGGTTTTCCCCGGTTTCCAGCCGGCTAAGCATCAATTCTTCTACAGCTTGCTTTGCAGGGCGGGGCTCCACGCCCAGGCGAACCTGAATGCCATTTTGTTCAAAAATGACTTTTGCTTTTTGGCCCATACCTCCGGCAATTATTTCGGTCACTCCAAGCTCATGCAGCCACTTTGGATAAACGCCCGGCTGATGCAACGGCGGTTCCAGTCTCTCTTCCCTGATAATGCTGTCATTTTCTATGGTAATGATCACAAAGGCTTCACATTGTCCAAAATGCGGACATAACACTCCCTTAATAGTTGGAATAGCTATTTTCTTCATAATAATTTGTTTAATAAAGGGCAACCCGGAAGATCCGGGTTACCTTTTGCTGATTTTACTTGTTCCCAAAGCGGTTTCCTTCCCCCATACCTCTTCCGGGACGATTACCACGCCTGCGCGCGGCTCTTCCACCCCGGAATCCTCGCGCCAGACCCAAACCACGCGCCAATAAACCCTGCCGGGCCTTTCTGTTTTCCTGTAGTTCTTCTTCTGCCTGAGCTTTGGTTTCAGGGTTGCATAACCCTTCTTTGCGTCCGGTCATCGGGCCTTCACCCGTTGGACCTGTTCTGTCATAATTTGGCATAATACTCATGTTTTTTAGTTCGTGAATCAAAGTTAGTTCTTGAATTTATTTATTAAAGATTCCAGGCTTTCCTCCTTAGAATCTAAGGTAACCATTTCGATATTCAAAGCATTAAGTGCATCGGCAGCTTTCGGGCCGAAATCCCCGGAGATTATTTTGCAAACTCCGCGCCCGGCCAACAACTGAGCCGCCATAGGCCCCGCACCTCCTGAAGCATCTTTGCCGGGGTTCTCTATAAAATCTACCTGCCCGCTTGCCGGATCATAAAGCATAAAATAATTGCATCTCCCAAAACGTAAGTCCATCAAGCTTTCCCGGCTGGCTTTTTCGGCACTTACCGCCAATATGCCTTTGCCGGAAACAGGTTCAAACCCACGCAAATCACGCCGATGCCCTTTACCAAAACCTTCCCCCCGGAAACCTTTTTCTTTTGAGCTCTTGTTTGTCATCCTGATCAAGTTTAAATGATTATACAATGTTTTTTATCTGATTCTTAAATCGCTATTCCACTAATGGATTGATATGCCGCGTATCATGCCCGCCGCAAACAGCACAAATATTCTGCTTCTTTTTGCTCGTCTTAAATACCGAATGACAATGGCCGCAACGATACCACTCATCATCAAAATGTACATTCCCTCCTTCAATGATCAAAGAACGGGTTTCATTTAGCATTACAGCCAGCTTTTTTAACGCCCGGTCATAGATCCGTGTAAATGTAGGCCTTGAAACATCCATGATCTCAGCCGCTTTGTCCTGAGAAAGTTTATTATAATCCGCCAAACGGATCGCTTCATATTCTTCATATAATAACTTTACCGGATTATCTACCGCTTTTGGTATGCCAAAAGGCCTGTAACCTCGAACCCCGGGAGGGTTCATCATCTTTCGTCTGCGCTTTGGTCGGGGCATAACTATTATTTTTCTGCAAAGATAATGAACATTTGTTCATAACGCAAGCAAAAAACAATATTTTTTATGCATTTGCATGTAAAAGCCACTCAATTGGGCTATGCCAAGCGGATTTAGTGAAGGGGAACAGCTTTTGGGAATCAGGGGAAGAAGACCTGCAGCCTGTTTTGGAGGCTCATTGATTAAGATATTGACCGATCAATTCAATAAGATCTTCTTTTGTAATGGGTTTAGCGATATAGTTATCACAGCCGGCATCCAGGCATTTTGCCCGGTCACTGCTAAAGGCATAAGCGGTCTGTGCGATAATGGGAAGTTTAATATCCTTGTTTCTCAAATATTTGGTAACATCCAATCCATCCATATCCGGTAGCTGGATATCCATTAGGATCAGTTTTATGTCCGGGTTGTTCCGGAGCATTTCGAACACCTCTTCACCTTTTGTGGCTCTACTCACTTTCAGGTTATAGCGTTTTAAAACCTTGTCGTAATAGAAAAAATTCACATCATCATCTTCAACGATAAGAATATGTTTTCCGAGGAAATCCATTTTGTCGGTATGTTTTTCAGTTTTTCTCATTTCATTTTCATGTTTTTCACATGGTTTATAATCAATAGTAAAGTAAAAGGTACTTCCTTTTCCGGGTGTGGAGTCGAACCATATTTCTCCGTCCATCATTTCCACGCAGGCTTTGGAAATTGACAATCCCAGGCCGGTCCCTTCATAGCGTTTTTCAGAGCTATCATACGCCTGGTAGAATCGTTTAAAGACAAGCTCTTTCTGTTTTTCTCCTATGCCGATACCAGTATCTTTCACATAAAAAAGTAAGCTGGAATGTTCTGGTTTGCAACCGAATTCGATACTTCCTTCTTCAGTATATTTGGCGGCATTTTGCAGAAGATTGATAAGCACCTGGCGTAAGCGTGTTTTATCGGTAATCGCACAAATATTTTGTTCTGGCGCTTTACAAATTAGCTGCAGATGAGACTTTCCTTTATTTTCCAGTTCATTACTTAAAATATTATTCAGTTCGATAAGCATTGAATTAACTTCAGTACTTTCCAGTTCCAGGGATGTATGGCCCGCATCGATTTTGGAGATATCAATGATATCATTGATAAGATTAAGCAGGTGGCTTCCGCTGGAAGCAATAAAACCGGCATATTCCTTAACCTCATTGGTGTCCAGATATTCTTCCAGGATAAGATCAGCAAATCCTACGATTGCATTCATAGGGGTTCGGATTTCATGGCTCATATTGGCAAGGAAGAGCGATTTAAGGCGTTCCCCTTCCTGAGCTTTTTCTTTGGCGTTTATTAGTTCCTGTTCATTTTCGATGCGTTTAGTGATATCACGATAATGCCAAAGCATTTCCGTTTTCCGGTTTTCCATTTGTACCGGTACAAAATCCCGTTCAAATACACGACCATCCTTTAAATAAAACACTTCATTCAAGACCGTTTTTCCCTTTGCAATGTTCTCATTGGTACGAGTAATAAAATCCTCTTCTTTTGTAAAAAAAGCTTTAGCTTGTTCGGCCAACTCCCGGCAATTTTCTCCCTCTAACGATTCCGGGCTCAGGTTTATGCCGAATAAATCACAAAATTGCCGGTTCACCTTATATATTTCCCTTTGGGGGGTTTCTATCAATATCCCGCCGGGGATATTAGACAACAAGGCCGATAAGCGATAGGTTTCGTTTTTATAGTTGTTCCGGCTATCCTCAAGCGCATGCTCCATTTGTTTACGCTTGTCTATATTGATCAAGATGCCTTGGATCCCAACGAGCTTGTCTTTCTTATATATGGGTTTGGCATTGGTCTGAATCCATACTACCTTACCGCTTTTCGTTATAAACCGGTATTCGGATGGCGCAGAGTAGCCCGCCAGTACTCTCTGAAAGTTCTTTATTCTTCCGGATAAATCTTCCGGATAAACCAGCTCCGTAAAACTGCGGCCAATTAAATAATCCGGCGAATAACCGCTGATAAGCTCTACATTCGGCGATATATATGTTATAATAGCGTTAATGTCAAGCTTATATACAACCTCGTTCATGTTTTCCACCAACTCCCGGTAGTTTTGTTCACTATACGCCAGCTTTTTTTCAGCTTGTTTCTGTGCGGAAACATCATAAAAAACGGTTGCAATATGCGACTTTCCTACAGCATAGACCTGCACTTTATACCAACGTTCAAGATGTTCAAAATAATGTTCATGGTCCTTAATCCCGCCGTTTATCGCAATTTCTTCAAAATGATTCAGACATAAAGAATTTTTCCATTTTATTCCAGAAAACAATGTACTTACTTTTTCCCCCTTTACCTTTTCAATGCCTGTGATGCTTTTATAAACCGGATTTACTTCGATATACTCATAATCTTCCGGCTTCCCCTGCTCATCCCGGATCACTTTGAGACAAGCATAACCAAAAGGCGCATTATCTATAACAGACTGATATATGCTGTTTTCCATATGTAAAAGTTTGTGCTAAAGTAATAAAATCAATTGGACCATACGTATATAACGATGAAATGTATAAAAAATTTAGAGGCTGGTCGAAAACACAAAATTTATTAAACCCTAAAGGGTGAAGACGCTGAAAATCAGACTCCCTTTAGGGATGGGGTAAAGCTGATTTTTAGCGGCTGTGATACATTTAGTGTTTTTAGACCGGACTCAAGTAATGTATTAAAATTATAAACAGATGAAAACTTTTATATATTTTTGACATCTGTTTGAACCTTGAGTCCGGGTTCTAAAAAGGCTATTGTGATTTTCAGCGATTGCAAATCATAAATGTTTATATCTGACTCACATTTATTAATTCAGGGAACCCCAAAAATTTATACATATGCACAAGTTCTTATTGATGGTTACGGCCATATTATTTTCGTTTGCTTTGATGTCTCAGGAGGGCACTGCTTTGCTTCGGTTTCCGGACATTCATCAAAACAAGATCGTATTCACGTATGCAGGAGACTTGTATACAGTGGGCACAGAGGGTGGCACCGCCCGCAAGCTGACTGCTTTTGACGGTTATGAGATGTTTGCCCGTTTTTCTCCTGACGGCAGCCAATTAGCTTTTACGGCTGAATACGACGGCAACCGTGAGGTATATATCATGCCCTCCGGCGGAGGGGAGCCCGAACGTATGACATATACGGCAAATCTTCAGCGTGATGATGTTTCCGACCGGATGGGTCCCAACAACATAGTTATGGAATGGAAACCTAACGGGAAGGAGGTGGTATTCCGTTCCCGGAAACAGTCGTTTAACGCGTTTGTGGGTCAGTTATTCAGTATTTCTACTGATGGAGGGATGGAAACGCAGCTTCCGGTACCGCGGGGTGGTTTTTTGTCGTTCAATGAAGATGGTTCAAAGATGGCTTATAACCGGGTTTTTCGTGAGTTCCGCACCTGGAAATATTATCGTGGTGGAATGGCTGATGAGATCTGGATCCATGATTTTGAAAGTGGGGAGACCAAAGCCATTACCGATCATGTAGCCCAGGATATCATCCCCATGTGGCATAAGAACACCATTTATTTCATTTCCGACCGCGACCGCACCATGAATCTCTATGCCTATGATCTGGACACGGAAGAGTTGCGTAAGCTCACAACCTTCACCGATTATGACATTAAGTTTCCTGCCCTTGGAGAAGAGTCGATTGTATTTGAAAACGGAGGCTATATTTATCGTTTTGACATAGCCAGCGAGACGTACGACCGGCTTGAAATACACATCCGGGATGATCGTGAGCGAGGGCGTCAGGATTGGGTAGATGCATCCGAATATATTAACAATGCCCATGTTTCTCCGGACGGCAAGCGCGCCGTATTTGGTGCCCGTGGTGATATCTTTACGGTTCCGGCTGAAAACGGGATCACCCGAAACCTGACACAAAGCTCCGGAGCACACGACCGCAACGCGAAATGGTCGCCCGATGGCCGGCATATCGCTTATATTTCCGATAAATCCGGAGAATATGAATTGTATATCATCGAACAAGACGGAAGCGAAACAGCTATACAGTTAACCGAAGATGCAGAAACCTATAAGTTTAAACTGGCCTGGTCGCCCGACAGTAAGAAACTGTTGTGGAATGATAAAAAAATGCGGTTGCGCTATATTGATATAAATTCACAAGAAATAACACAGGTAGCGGAATCTCAAAAATGGGAGATCACAAATTTTGACTGGTCGCCGGACAGCAAGTGGATCGCGTATGCAGACCGTGCTATGAATGAAATGTCACAGATCTTTCTGTATAATACCGATGAAGGAGAAAACCATGAAGTTACCGGCACATGGTATAGCTCCACTTCGCCGGAATTCAGTGAAGGGGGAAAGTATCTGTATTTTGTTTCCAAACGCTCATTCTCTCCGATCTACAGTGAAACCGAATGGAATCATGCTTATCGCGATATGTCAAAGATCTATTTAGTGACTTTAACGAAAGACACCCCCTCTCCTTTTGCACCGGAAAACGATGAAGTTACGGTACAGGAAGAGGATCAGCAGGAAGAAGACGGGAACAATACGGTGGAGATTGATATAGACGGCATTAAAGACCGTATCACTGCTTTTCCGGTGAAAGCTTCGAATTATGGCAGTTTGAGCGCGGCAGATAACAAGCTGTATTATAATGAACGCTCATACAGTGATTCCAAAACAAAGCTGAAGATGTTTGATCTGGAAAAGGAAGAAGAAGAAACATTAGGTCATGACATTAGTTTTTCCATTGCAGCCAGAGGCAAAAAAATGCTTGTAAAACAAAACAGTGATTATGCGATCGTATCGTTACCTTCATCGAAAATTGAACTTAAAGAGACGATGGACCTTTCAGGGATGAAGCTAATGGTAGACAAGCGGGCGGAATGGGAACAAATCTATGACGAGAGCTGGCGCCAAATGCGTGATTTCTTTTATGATCCCGGCATGCATGGGTTGGACTGGGAAGGAATACACAAAAAATACAAGCCATTGGTAAAACATGCCCGTAGTCGGCATGACCTGAACTATATAATTGGCGAGATGATCGGCGAGCTCAATGTAGGACATGCTTATGTGAATGGAGGCGACAGCCGGAGTGTAGAAGAAATTTACACAGGTTTACTGGGGGCTGAATTTGAAAAAGATGCATCGGGTTACTTTAGGATCACTAAACTGTTGAGCGGCGAGAATTGGCGCAGCAACCTGCGTTCCCCTTTAACCGGGATCGGAGTTAACCTGGATGAGGGTGATTTCATTCTTGCCATCAACGGTAATTCCTTAACGGAGGTGGATAATATTTATAAGGCGCTACTGAATACTGCAGGAAAGTCTGTAGAGCTCCGGGTTAATAATGAAGCCACAGAAGAGGGAAGCCGCACGGTCATTGTCGAACCTGTAAAGGATGAGTCCAGACTTTACTATTTCAACTGGGTAAGAAGCAATATCGAACGGGTAAACGAAGCCACAGACGGGCAGGTTGGGTATATACACATTCCCAACATGGTAGCGGAAGGCTTGAACGAATTTGCCAAATATTTTTATCCTCAGCTTGATAAAAAAGCGCTTATTATTGATGACCGCGGCAATGGAGGGGGTAATGTTTCACCTATGCTGATCGAACGGCTCAAACGGGAACTGACACGGGCGAGTATGGCCCGGAATGTAGAGGTTCCCGGTAACATTCCCCGTCAAATGATGCGTGGACCTAAAGTATTGCTGATCAACCAATATTCCGCTTCGGATGGGGATTTATTTCCTTATTCATTCAAAAAGCATGATATGGGAACGGTGATCGGTGTTCGTTCATGGGGAGGTGTCGTTGGCATACGGGGTTCTCTGCCGTTTATAGACGGCGCGGATATGCGAAAACCCGAATATGCTTCGTATTCTGCCGAAGAAAGAAAGTGGATAATTGAAGGGCACGGTGTAGAACCTGATCTTGTCGTGGAAAACGACCCGGCAAAAGAATTTGGCGGTGAAGACCAACAGCTGGAAAAGGCCATAGAAGTTATTCTGAAGCAATTGGACGAATACAAAGAGCTTCCTGAGATCCCGGAATTTCCCGATAAATCGGGGGAATAGCAGATAGTCCGTATTATTTTGTCAAAGGCTGTCCCCAAAAGGGCAGCCTTTTTTATTTGTCAAAACATCATGCAGTGTTGAATAAATCTGGCCAGAACATATCCTACCATTCGAAATTTATATCCGGCAGGGAAGAAAGATGAGTCGTAAAACGTTTTTCGCTGAACCCACGATCACTGGTTAGCTCATATGCCACACACTGAGCGATAAGTTCACGGGCCTGGAAATCAGTGAACCCTTCCTCCGAAAGCCGCTTTAATGTGGAGCGTGTAATCTCCGGCTCTCCTTCTTCAAGATGAAGATCAATAAGATCATCTATCTCAGCCATTAAATCCTGGTCTCCAATTGAAAAATCTGATTCCATCACAGTTTTTTTTTAGTTAATAACAGCACTAATATACCACAAAAATATATAATAAAGCTATTTGAAACGATTTATTTTTCTCTCATCAGAAAATTAAAAACGCATATCCGCTGAAAGGGTTAACGCCTTGCTGTAAAAGCAAAGATATAAGCATTTTTAATCGTGCAGCAAACATTCATGATATCAGAGAAGCCCCGGGGGAAGCATATCTTTAGCCGAGTTGATCATCTCATCTTCGGCAATAATTTCAGCCTTATTGAGTGCTTTGTTAGCAGCTTCCATAATCAGCGCCTCCATAGCGCCTGCTTTTTGCTCTTCATAAAGCGCAGGGTCTATATGTACAGAAAGCAACTTGCGATTGCCATTGACCACGATTTTCACTTTTCCTTCAGCAGCTTCCCCTGTGCTTTTTTCTTTTTCAAGCCTGTTTTTTAATTCAAGCTGTGCTTCTTTTAGCTGATCTTTCAAATTTCCAAACATAACTTCATTTGTGTGTTCATCACTGTAATACTCAAAGGCCGGTATTTTGGTATCTACAAAGATTAATAAATAATCTTATAGGTTAAGTCATCCGGTTATGCCATGCAAAAATACAATATTAATCAGAGCATTTATATATTCCGGCAATTTATTGTTCTTCCCGGAAGAGGACGCCCTTATTTTTTCGACCGTCAATTTTGGCGATCAAAGGTTCTTGAAAGCGCACATGGCGAATATATTGATCTTCATACACAGCATCTTTTTGGTCCAGGTATTCCACATCGTAGTATCCGTCGTTTTCATGTGGGTTAACCGTAAAGTATCCTACCTGAAAGGCAGTAAGGTTTTGGAAAAAATGGGTTCCCTGCGAGGGGTCGATCCGGTAATCCGGCAGCCCTGCTTCCACAATAAGCCGTGCCTGGGATATTTGAGGCCATTTAACCGGGATTCCCAGCCAGGGGTCGGTAGACCCCCAGCGCCCGGGCCCTATCAGGATATAATTTTCGTTTTGCTCCCGGAATTTGGCATTTAGCTTCTCCAGCTCATTGGCAATATCGGGATTTTTCGAAGCCTCAAAAGATCCTGTTTTGATATAGATCACATCCTGTATTCCTTTTATTTCACCATTCCCTAAGGCTTTGTTAGAGAATATGATCGTATCCTCATATTTAATATCGTGGTCAAGGTCTACCTTAACCTGCTCATTTGATTCTACTATTGGCCTGATCTGAAGCATGCTAAAAACCATAGGGTGATTTTTCGGGGTATTCATATTTACGGCAAATTCGATCTCAATAGGGTTGTTCATTGCGCGTTGACCGGTACCCAGGACATCACAAAGGATGTCTGCCAGTGGGAAAACATTACTTTTCAAGATATTCGCAAAAGTTACGATTTTTTTTCCTTTATAATTCACCCCGTCACGGATCACATTGTTTTCCAGATCAAAGGTCGAGAACACATGTTTAAAGTCGCGTGATTCTGCTACATCTTTAATACGTATTTTTTTCAGGTTAACGGCATCATCGACAGAAGGATGAAAGCTATCGATTTTCAAGTCCAGTGCATAAAAATATTTTTGTGTATCTCTTAGTGCCATATCGGGAGAAGAGAGCTGCAATATTTTTTTAGGATACCGGGGCGAAAACCTTAATGCCTGTGCACCGTCGACTATGTATTTTCCCAGCCCTATGGCGACACTGACAATTCCATCTTCAGGTTTTTCCGGCCCCAGGGGATAAAAGTTAATGGAGCGAGCTACTCCGGAAATAGTAGGGGAAAACAGATCGCCCAGTTCTTTTCGTTCACTGCCGATCACCTCCTGTAGTACGATGGCCATTTTTTCTTCATCGATCACGTTGGAAGTAGCCTCCATATAGGCTTTGCTGCTTTTATAAAACACCGATGCATAGACGCTTTTGATCGCATTCCCGAGCAGTTCAAGCATCTGCCGTTCATCATTTTCAATACAAGGGATCATATAGGTTTTGTATATTCCGGCAAAAGGCTGGTAATGGGAGTCTTCCAGCAGGCTGGATGAGCGTATGGCGATAGGGTTTTTCACTACCTGTATGAAAGCCAGCAAGTCTTTATGGATACGAAACGGCAGGCGGGCATTGACAAAATGCTGCAGGATCTCATCATCCGATTTTTCGGTGAGTGCAATTTCATACAGTTCATTTTCTTCCATATACTCATCAAATACATCGGTGCTAAGCACTACCGTCCGGGGGATAGTAATGATCACATTCTCGTATTTATCCATCAGCTTATGCTTTTTCAGCAGGGAGTCTATAAAAGCTAATCCACGTGCTTTCCCGCCAATGGAGCCTTCGCCGATGCGCGAAAAGATCAGGTACTCATCAAAGCGGTCACGGTAAAATTTAGCAATCACCCCTCTCCCCTTTCCTCTTCTGTAGGAAGCAATCGTATCAAAGAGAAAGCGACGGATCTCTTCCAGGGAACTGAAATGCTCCGGCCGTAAATATTTCAACATTTCGGCTATAGGGAATAATGCCCGGGCATTCAACCATTTAGAAATATGATTGCGGTTAATATGATAACTCAGCGTCTCCTCGGGAATGGCATAAAGTTTTTGCTGAAACGATTGCAGGTCTGTGGCCCTGTCAATCTCTTCGCCGGTAGAAGGATCCAGAAAAATAAAATCTCCAAAAGCAAAGTTCTGCACAATATAATCTCTGAGTTCTTTGAGCAGAGTTTTAGAATTCTTATTGATAAAGCCTACACGCTCCCGCCGGGCCAGTTTTTCATTCGCCTTTTCACTGGATTGCAGCAAAAACGGCAGGAACTTGTCTTCTTTACGCACTTTTTGGCATAAGCGTACACCGGCATATTTATCCATCTTATTATTCCGGTAATAACTGATATCTGAAATGATCCCTAACAAGTTATTTTTATATTTCTCGTAATAGGCAACAGCCTCTTCATACGTTCTGGCCAGCAATATTTTAGGTCGCCCGCGCATGCGAAGCATTTTCTGGTGTTCATTAAGGCCTTCGGCCATAAACTGTTTAGACTGTTTAAAGATAATGCGGTAAATATTAGGAAGATAACTGGAATAAAAACGGATATTATCTTCCACCAGTATAATAACTTGCACGCCCACCTGCTCTACATCATGCTGAACATTCATGCTGTCTTCGATCAGTTTGATAATGGCCAGGAGCAAATTGGCATTCCCCAACCAACAAAAAACGTAATCAATAGCGCTTTGCTCTTCATTGCTCAGTTTTTCCTTTATCTCCCGTGAAAAAGGAGTGAGCACTACAATGGGAATGTTTTCATACTTGTTTTTTACTGAGATCGATAACTGAAAGGGATCCATGTCGCCGATACTCAACATGCAAATAACAAGGTCGATCTGCTCGTTTTCCAGGGTTTTGAATGCTTCTTCTGCAGAAGAGACGTGGAGAAAATGAGGAGGATAGCGAAGGTTTAGAGAAACATATTCATTAAAGATTTGTTCATCAATGCGCCCGTCCTCTTCCAGTAAAAAAGCGTCATAAGTAGAGCAGATCAATAATACTTTACTGATACGCTTACGCATCAGGTTGTCGAAGGATGTTTCAGAAAAATAATATTGTTTTTCCGGTGAAAAGCTGGAATAATCTTGTGTATTCATGAACTGGAGGCTCGTTTTTATATATTAATCTTTATTTTCCCTGTAGGTATCAATGGATTGTATCATGCCTGTAGAGGGGTAATACCGTATTTTCGTGTAATGCACGGGCAGGCAGTGAACGACTCCAAACTGGCTGACAGGCAATTGCACTTCCGCCCGGGGTGTATCTCCCCGGCTAACCATAATCCCGGCATATTCAGGAACGCGGTAATAAAATCCATTCACCTGCCTTGTGGAATCATAGTTCTCCTGGATGTGCTCCTGCATTTTGTCTGCATTTCGCTGCCGCTCGAGCTCCAGGAAAATTGGCTGTCCGTGGTTATTATCTGCCGCATCCAGTACGCCCTTTGACTCGGAAAAACGAAACAAAGGCTCCTTCACATGATATGTTTCAGCAGAAGGCAGGTAAGTGTAGCGGTAATGATACTCCTGATTTGTTTCTAAACCGGAAAATAACTTCATATATTCCTCTTCCATTTTATCCAGTTCCTGCACCATAAATTCTATGGTCTCTTTACTGTAAGGCGTTTCCTGAAAGCCGGTTAAAAGGTTCATTTTTTGTTCGTTCAGCTTCAGAATAAAGTCGGAGGCGTCTTTTGCCCTTTGTTTCACGGGTTTTTCTACCATTTTCCGTTTTAAAACCTTTTTTTCAACCGTGATTGTGTCCTGATGGATCTTCTGGATCACCGTGTCCACTTTTTCATACATATTATAATCAGGGAAATGTTTAAATGTTTTGGAATGATCATTACTGTCTCCATCAATGATTAAGTGTTTTTCCCCTGCAGTATAAACACCGGAGGTGCTGTTTACATTCATGATCAGCCCGTCTTCCGTTAGTTCTATTCCGATACGCTCGTCTGTTTCCATGCCTTCATTGTTCAGCGCCACAAAATAATACTGCTCCGGATCGGGCTCGTAAAAAGTAGATATTTCAATGTCTTTAATCTCATAGGAAGATTTTTTTTCTTTGATCACATTATTCAGCCCCAGGAATTTGGAAGCATAATCCGCAAAAGGGCCCGGAAAACTTTGCGTTTTTTCAACCGTTACATCAACTACGATATGGTTACGTGGCAATGCATAATAAAGCCCTTCTTTTTTCGCTTCTTCATTTTCAGGAAATTCACTGGCCGGCGTCACATGAAACGGAGGCTGTTGGCTGGCACAACCCCAGATTGAGAATGTAAATAACAATAAAAACAGGCGGTTCATAGGATTGGATTTTAAATGAGTTAGTATTTAAACGCCTTTAAATCAACTTTAATATTTGTATTGAAGCGTATCTTTAAATATTTGTAAATTAAGAGTCCGGTCGAAAAACACTAAATGTATCCCAGCCGCTAAAAATCAGCTTTACCCCATCCCTAAAGGGAAACTGATTTTCAGCGGCTTCACCCTTTAGGGTTCGGGGTAAAAAGCCGGTAAAAATCAAATGTGACCTTATTAGACCGGACTCAATTAAGCTTTGTGCAAAAAAAATGAAGTATATCATATGCGTAGCAGCAAGGCGAAGCGGTATAATAATCCTGCGCCTTAAAACCGGCAAAGCAGATGATGGGCTACAGCTCAATGAAATACTAAGCTGAATCCGTGCACAGCCATTTGCAAATTTCAGCCAATATCCCTGTACTTTACCACGAATCGTTTTATGCATCCTGCTCATTATACTATTATTTTGTGTTATTCAGCAAAGCTTTATTAGTTAACGAAAATACAATATTCCTTGTTTATAAGGCCTTTTATTTTCGGGAGATTGCCCATAAACTTAAAAAAACCAGCATTCCGTTCAACAAAAGGAGCTCAAAGCCAAAGTTATATCCACCAAACAATTTTTCCGAATTTAGGCTGAGCAAATAACACAGCAATGGCGATGCAATAGCAATAAGCGGCACAAATTTATCCAGAACCTTGCGTTTGGTAAATATGCCAAAGGTAAACATGCCTAATAAGGGGCCGTACGTATATCCTGCAATCGTAAACAATTTAGAGATCACCGACTCATCATTAAGTTCATTAAAGATAATAATAACAGTCATAACCGTTATGGCAACTCCGGCATGCACATATTGCCGGGTGTTGATCTTTTGTTTTTCCGAGAGTTTATCATTTTTGTCTAATCTCAGAAAGTCTATACTGAAAGAAGTTGTCAGGGAGGTCAGCGCACTATCCGCACTGGAATAAGCTGCAGAGATCAAGCCAATAAGAAAGATAACGCCGGCAATACCGGGCAGATAGTTTAGTGCAATTAAGGGGAACAGATCATCTGTGGTCTTCATGATCTCAATATTATTAGCCTCGGCGTAGAGATACATCAGCACCCCCAGTGACAGGATCAGGATATTAACGGGCACCAGCGCCCGGCTCATCCAATAGATATTTTTTTTCGCATCCTTAAGGTTACGGCAACTCAGGTTTTTTTGCATCATATCCTGGTCCAGACCAGTCATGACAATGGCGATAAAAACCCCACTGATAAACTGCTTCAGGAAAAAATAGCGGTGCTGCCAGTCCAGGATCAGCACTTTTGAATATTTACTTTCTGCTATGGCTTCCACCATTCCCGCAGCACTCAAATCCAATTCTTTTCCGATAAGAATGATGGAGATGATGATGGTCCCCAGCATAAAAGTTGTCTGCAGAGTGTCGGTCCATACAATGGTCTTGATCCCCCCCCTGTAGGTATAAAGTACCATTAAAAGGATAAATACAAACACTGTAGCCCAAAAAGGGATCCCCCAGGCATTAAAGACAAAAAGCTGCAATACATTTACCACCAGAAACATCCGGAAGGAAGCGCCGATCACCCGTGAAAGCAAAAAATAAAAGGCCCCGGTTTTATACGACCAAAAACCCAGGCGTTCTTCCAGAAAAGTGTATATCGAGGTGAGTTTCATGCGGTAATATATAGGCAAAAGAACTTCTGCAATAACGGCATACCCCAGCAGATACCCAAAAACGATCATCATGTAAGTTCCCAGTGAAGAACCTACATCCCCCGGGATAGAGATAAAAGTAACACCGGAAAGCGAAGCGCCGATCATGCCATATGCTACTACAATCCATGGCGACTGCCGGTTCCCCACAAAAAAACTTTCATTATTGGCACCGCGGGAAGTCAGCCAGCTGATCAGCAATAACAGGACTGTATACAAAAGAAATGTAATTAATATCCCGAGGGGAGTCATAAACGAAATTGTTTCTATAATTTTGCGGCTAAATTAGTGCTTTTAATAAATTTGGAAACAAAAATGGAACATAATATTCCTTCGCGTTTGGTTGAAAATACAGTGAATGAGCTGAGCCGTCTTCCGGGGATTGGCCGTAAAACAGCCTTGCGCCTGGCCCTGCACTTGCTGAATGAAGCGCCGGAAATATCCGGGGCATTGGGGAATGCAGTGCTGGAAATGCGTGAAAATATACAGTATTGCCGCCAATGCCACAATATATCCGATACCGAATACTGCCGGATATGCTCTACGCCTTCCCGCGATAGCAAGGTGATTTGCGTTGTCCGAGACGTGCGCGATGTAATGGCTATTGAAAACACAGCCCAGTTTAAAGGCCTGTACCACGTGCTGGGTGGAATTATCTCTCCCATGGAAGGCATCGGCCCTGAGGATATTACCGTCGAATCCCTGGTGAAACGCGCAAATAACAAAGACCTTAAAGAAATCGTCCTCGCATTGCCCTCTACGATCGAAGGCGATACAACAAGCTATTATATTATTAAACAACTAAACAGGCTTGAACTGAAAATATCTGCCATCGCCAGAGGAATCGGGGTGGGCGATGAACTGGAATATGCCGATGAAGTTACCCTCGGAAGATCAATTGCTAACCGCGTACCCTACGGAAAGGAAAATGAGGAACTATGACAGCCGGACAACTTTATGCATGCTTTTGGGTGTCTGTAAATAATGTATGCCATAAATAATATGTGAGTCCAGCCTAAAAAGGTCTCATTTGATTTTTAGCGGGTGTAATCATTTTTGAGTTTTTAGAGCAGCTTATATGGCATGGATAACGAATATATATTTAATCACATTAGCCAATTGCAAAAAATATTTCGTATTTTCGCGAAATACTAAAGTATAAAAATTAAACGTTTTCGTGAAGGAATAAATTTAATATTTTTGCATGTTTTGGAATAGAGTTTGTTAATTGAGAGTAGAAAAATGATAAAGGGACAGATCAAACACATTTTTTTAATAACAAAAATGGAGGACGTAATAATGAAAAGATGTATGAGTTTATTTTTTGTTTTGATATTGGGACTATATAGTTATTCCCTGGAAGGCATGGAAGCAGTATCCTCATTCCAGGGTGGCGGTCCGGAGTTTAAATATGATGTTGAGAACAACCGGCTTAATCTTGGCACGACCTATCTTGATGAGCTTGAGGAGTTCAATCTGGAGATTAACTTTTTGAATACCGGCGATGAGCCTTTGGTTGTTACACGGGTTTGGGGTTGTTGTGGTACTAATATTAAAGGTTGGACCCGCGAGCCGGTCATGCCCGGGGATACAGGTGTAATAAAAGTAAAATTCCGGCTGGCTCCGCGTACGCAAAGCATTAGTCGTACGGTAAGTGCAAAATCCAACGATCCCGCAGGCACAAAAGTACTCCGGATCGTGGGAAAAGTAGCTGAACGGGCTGAGGATGAATTTTAAAATGATAGTCCCTGATTGATATTCATAGATAATTGCAGTTATTATTTGTCATTGGTTTGATAACCAATCCAATGAGATGCAGGAATTAGTATGTAGTCAGGATATTCAATAATAAGTAAGACGCAGGATATAGAGCACAATTTTATGATCAATGAATTACTAAATATTGAGGAAGATGATATATAAGGTATTAACTTGGTTATCACGCATATTGTTTGGTGCAGTTTTTATTTTTGCCGGTTTCACCAAAGTGATAGACCCTTTGGGCAGCACATATAAATTTCAGGATTATTTTCTGGCCTTCAATGCCGAATGGATGTTTTCACTTGCTTTACCTCTGGCGATTTTAATGAGTTCCGTTGAGCTGATCCTTGGCATAACCGTATTGTTGGGACTGAAAATGCGGGTGAGCGCCTGGGGGGCTCTTTTGTTTATGGGATTTTTCACGCCCCTGACATTATACATCGCGCTCTATAACCCGGTGCCGGATTGTGGATGTTTCGGCGATGCCGTGGTTATCAGCAACTGGGAGACATTCTATAAAAACCTGCTCATCCTGGCCGCAGCTATCGTGATATTTATCCGGCGCAAAACATTTAAGCCTATGTGGTCGCCCAAAAAAGACTGGTTTATTATAGCCGGTATTGCCATAGCTGTGTTCTGGCTATCGATTTACTGCCTTCGGAATTTACCCATTATGGATTTCAGACCCTGGAAAGTAGGAAATAACGTAGCCGAATTGGTCACCCCCACGGAAGAGGTCTCTGAAACGTTCCTGATCTATAGAAATAAAGAAACCGGAGAGGAAAAAGAATATCCTGCCGATGATTATCCCTGGGACGACCCGGAATGGGTTGAAAAATGGGAATATGTCGATACCCGTACTGAAGTTATTCAGCCTTTTGAAGAAGCTGAAATAAGTAATTTTGTTATTGTGGATGAACAGGGAAATGAATATACCGAAGCGTTTATTAATAATCCTGAACCTCAGTTCCTGCTTATTTCGCATGATCTGGGCTCCACCAAAACAGAGGCTTATACGGAAAAAATCAACGGGTTTGCTGAAAAAGCTGAAAAAGAAGGGATTTCGTTTATTATGCTTACCGGCTCCCTCTTTGAACAAGTGGAAAAACGCAGGGAAGAGTATAATATACATTACCCTGTATACCAAAGCGATCCCATAGAGCTGAAAACCATTATCCGTTCTAATCCCGGACTGCTACTCCTAAAAGATGGGATTGTACTGGACAAATGGCACTACCGGAATATTCCGCCTTTCGATGAAGTGAAACAAAAATTTGATCTTTAGCCCTTTTAAAGATCGATTTGTGTTCCTGAAGTCCGGTTTAATGGATGCGCCCGGTCGAAAAAGCTCATCGTTGACCTTCAGCGGGTATAATAAATTTTGAGTTTTTGGACCAGACGCATGGATATTATTATTATCAGAGCGGGTATATTAAAAAAAAACAATAAACCATTTGGCAGTTCAAAATCATTTCGTAATTTTGCAAACAACTTAAATAAAAACTCATGCCAGCAAATCAGGAGAAATACACTGAAGAGATCATGCATACAGCTATGATCGCCAAAGCCTTGAGCCATCCTTTACGCTTATATATCTTAAAAAGGCTCAGCAAAATGAACACCTGTTGCTATAGCGGAGATATAGCTGAGCAGTTAAATATTGGTCGCTCTACCCTCTCCCAGCATCTG
>JAWOBQ010000251.1:0-5777 GCA_046484255.1 Bacteroidales bacterium
ATCTGGCCTACTTTAGCAGCCGCATTTCCGGAAACACCGGAGTCGATCTCATCAAAAACAATGCTTGGCAACCTCGTTTTGGAGGAGAGTATACATTTTGCTGCCAGCATCAGCCTGGACAGCTCAGTGTCGGAGGCCGCAGCTTGTACAGCAGCTAGATCCTGCCCTTTATTGGCAGAAAATAACAGGGATACATGATCATAGCCGCTTTCATTAAATTGCTCTTTTTTAGCGACTTGCATTTGTATGGAAGCATCTTCCATGTTCAGGCTATGCAAGAGTTGTTTTATCGCTTTTGACATATGTGGGGCAGCCCTGAGACGTATTTTATGAAGTTTTTCAGCCAACTGCCTTGCTTTAGCTTTGCTTTCGGCAACTCTTTTTTCTTTCCGGCTTATGCTCTCTTCCAGGGATTCCACTTGCTGAAGCTTATGCCCGATCTCAGCTTGACGCTCCAACAATGCCCGGCTTCCTTCTACCTGATGTTTTTGCTCCAGGGCATAGATCAAATCCAGACGGTCATTGATATACGCCTGCTGAGCCGGATCATACACTACACTTTCTTCGGCATGTTCCAGTTCAGCAGAAATGTCTTCCAGCTCGATACGCACACTTTCCATACGTTTGGCCATCTTTTCCGTACGCGCATGATAAGGAGCAGCTTTCATAAGCTGTTTTTCTATTTCTTTAATCGCATCCAGAATATTATTTTCTGAACCGGATAATTGCATGCCTGAATAATACAAGGCTTCCTTGATCTGCTCCACATGGTTCATTTGCCGCATATCTTTTTCCAGTTGCTCCTTCTCCCCTTCCCCCAGCCTGGCATTTTCCAGTTCATCAAACAAAAACCGGTAATAATCTTGTTCGGCTTTTGCATTTTTGCTCTTTTCCTGAAGCTGGAACAGCGCTTTCTGATGAGCAAGGTATTCATGGTATGCGTTTTGATATTCAGCCAGCAACTCGCTGTTTTGGGCATAATCATCAAGCATCCCCAACTGGAAATCGGCGCGGTTAAGGGTTAAGCTTGCATGCTGCGAGTGAATATTGATCAATTTTTCGCCTAATGATCTCAGCAATGTCAGCTTTACCGGAGTATCATTAACGAAAGCCCTGGATTTTCCTGAAGGAAGTATTTCCCGTCTAATGATCGTATAGGGGTCATAATCAATGTCTTGTCTTTGAAAAAATGACTGCAGCCCGTAGGTTTCTATCTGAAAGCTTCCCTCGATAATACATTTCTTTTTGTGGTTAAGCAGCGTACTTGTATCCGCCCGCTCGCCCAATATCAATCCCAAAGCTCCTATAATAACAGATTTTCCGGCACCTGTCTCGCCGGTGATCGTAGTAAAACCCTTGTCAAATTCAATATCCAGGGAGTCGATCAGAACATAATTGTGAACATAAAGATGCAAGATCATGAAAGCAAAATTTATGATATTTACTGCAAAGGTAAATGAATAAACAGAACGATAAACGGCTTACTGCTGCAAAATTTTATCGTAATCCGAGGAATGCGCCGGATCTGTTTCTTTTAACAGTTCTACTGCTTTAGGCTTATTTGTAGACGATGCCTTTTCAAAAATGTGGATCAATTCATCTTTTTTTGCATTCATCAGCACATCAAGGATATGTAAAAAAGATTTTTGATTTTTCGCTTGTTTAAATTTTTCCAGGGCTTCCAATATTTCTTTTCTTCCTTTTTCCATCTCCTCGGCCATTTGGTCCAGGCCTTTTCGGTGGTATTGATATATTCCCTGCCGCATCATACTTAAAGAGCCATTCAGCAGGTCTTCGGTAATCCAGTACCGGTTATTCCGGCTTTCAAAAGATTTCCAACCTTCGGCATCGCTGTTTTGTGCATTATTTACAATGGTTTGGGCGTTCTGTAAGTATGGGGTTCCTCCCAGCGGGGAAAAACTGTCAAAATCCAGCCCGATGATCAGATAAGCATAAAAAGCCAGTACGGAAGAAAGATTGCTCTGGAATGAGTTCAGATCAAAGTCCAGATTCTCATATTTTGTATACTCAAATGTGAGATTATCATCTTTATAATTAAAAATTGTGGAATTGTAGGAGGTATTATATACCGGCCTGCGTGATTGTACGCGTATAGAAGCTTTATACTTGTCAGAGGCCACTTCATTACTGATATTGATCAGGATACTGCAATCAATACGTTCTTCCACGCCAAAGTCCTGATTGGTCCATTTCCGGTTGTTCATGAAATCATCAACAGCCTTTTGCAGTTCTTTGAATTTATCGCGATCACTGCTCTGTACTTGTGAGGCTGAAACATTCACCTGGCAGTCCAGCTCCTGGGCAGCGAGGCTTCCCCAAAACAAATGACTGCAAAAAAGCAGCAAAAGGCTGATATGGAAAAATGATCTTTGCATAACCTTAGTTTTGCATCATAGAAACGGTATATTGCACAATATCTTGTGCTATTTCTTTTTTACTTTTCAAGGATGACCGCTGCAGGGTATCTTTGGAGATAAAGCATACTTTATTGGTATCTCCGCCAAAACCGGCTCCTTTATCCTTTAACGAGTTGAGAACGATAAAATCCAGATTTTTTTGCTGAAGTTTTTTTTGTGCATTTTCCTGTTCATTGGTTGTTTCCAGGGCAAATCCCCCTACAATCTGCCGTGGTTTTTTCATTTTGGCGATCGTTTCGAGTATATCTATAGTTTTGACCATTTTCAGCTGGGATTTGATTTCTTCCTTTTTCATTTTTTCTTTTTGCCTGCTGGCAGGCTTATAGTCAGCCACAGCAGCACTCATCATAAGGATATCCGACAGGGGAAAATAAGCTTTCACTTGCTGGAACATTTCATCAGCTGATTCGATATCAACGCGCGTGATATTTCCGGGAGGCGTGGGCAAAGAAGTAGGACCGGTTATCAGGGTTACTGCAGCGCCCATTTTTTCAAAAGCTTCAGCCAGGGCGAACCCCATTTTCCCTGAGGAAAAATTTCCAATAAAACGCACGGGGTCGATACGCTCATAAGTCGGCCCGGCTGTTACCAGCACCTGCCTGCCGCTTAGGCTGTCTTTTTTTTTTAGGGTATCTTTGAGAATATCCAGTATTGCCTCCGGTTCCTCCATCCGTCCAGCTCCGCAGAGTCCGCTGGCTAACTCCCCCTCCCGCGGGGCGATCAGAATGTTCCCATAGCTCTGCAATATCTCCATGTTCTTTTGATTGGCAGGATGTTTAAACATGTCCAGATCCATGGCCGGGGCAAAAAGAACAGGGCATTTAGCAGCAATATAGGTTGTAACCAGAAAATTATCCGCAATGGCATGTGCCATCTTTCCCATCGTATTGGCGGTAAGCGGAGCAAAAAGCATTATATCCGCCCATCTGCCCAGCTCTACATGGCTGTTCCAGCTCCCCGTCTGGGAATCAAACGGGGTAGACAAAACCGGCTTCCCCGATAAAGTGGATAAGGTCAGTGGGCTAACAAAATCCCGGGCCGAAGAGGTCATGATTACCTGAACCTCTGCCCCTTCTTTTTTAAGCAACCGAACCAGAAAAGGAATTTTGTAAGCTGAAATACCAGCCGTGATCCCAATGACGATCTTTTTTCCTGTGAGTCCCATATAGTATATCTCGCAATTGATCCGGGAGTTATTTTTCGGGCTCCGCACTACCGGAATTTTCCCGCTTCTCTTTATGCGGGTTCCTGATATATAATAAACCGTTAAAATATTCGTACTTCGCTAATAATGTAGGCTTTGGAAGCCTTTCGTAATAACGGGCAATCTCGATCTGCTCACGGTTTTCAAAAACCTCTTCCAAATTATCCGATTGTGAAGTGAACTCTTCGATTTTTTCATTCAACTCTTCCTTCAACTGGGTTGAGATTTGATTGGAACGCTTTGAAAGGGCTACGACCGTCTCATAAATGTTCCGCCCTTCAACACTAAAGCTTTCCACTTTATGGGTAATGGCTTCATGATCCGTTTTGACTTTTTTATAATCCATGTTATATTCATTTTGTTGAGATCGAATTATTTTCTTTTAAGCTTTGGAGCTTTTCTTTGCTTTTCTTATACATCTGTTCAGCTTCATCCATAAAACGACTTTCCGGATATTCTGCTGCAAGCTCCTGATATGCCTGAATAGCCTCATTATAACGCACCGGCTGTTTGCCTTCTATGGATTTTTTAGCATATTCATGCCTGGCTTTCAAAATTTTAAACAATACTACCTCCCGGTGTTGGGATGCAGGATATTTATCAAGGAATACATTAAAAGCATAAGCAGCTACTTTCCAGTCCTCCATTTTATAATACAGTGTGGCCTTTTCATATTCTTTCTTTTCGAGCCGCCTGTGAAGCTCCTGAATATGCTCCTGAGCGTCTGAAACACGCTCTGAATCAGGATAACGATCGGCAAATAACCGGAACTCATTGATGGCTTCCCGTGTGGCCGACTGGTCTAAATAATATGCCGGCGCTTGTTTATACTTGCAATAAGCTGCCATATAAAGGCATTCCTCACGTTTATCACTCTTTGGAAAATTTTTGACAAACGTCTTGAAATAGTAGGACGCTAAAATGTATTCCGTATTATGATAATGAGCAAACGCATAATAATAGTATACTTCCTCCGCTTTTTCCGTCCCCCGTACTGACGAGCGTAACTGATCCAGCAATTGAATGGCTTTTACATAATCTTCATCATTATAATAGTCCAGAGCCTTCTCATATTGAAGATCCGAATCCCCACTCTTTAAAACTTTCTGGTAATCACTACAAGCGGTAGAAATAAAAACCAATGAAAGTATGACAATTAAAAACGGTAATCGCATGTGAATTTCCTTATCCCTTAAATTAAGCTGCAAATTTAATGTTTTTATTATAATGAATTAACCCCAAAGTACAGAAATTATTTTATCAACCCCACAAAATTCATTCTCCACAGCAATCATCTTGCCAAAATTATTTACTTCATATGGAACTGCAAGGCCTATCTATTGATAAAAATGGAGTTCTGGAAAAATATTAAATGAAATTTATAATAAGTAAAAATTACAAAAAAAAATAGCCCTTCCAATTTCAGGATAAAATAATTTATTAATATTGTAATGAGCATGCAAAGAAAAAATCATTACTTATCTTTTTGATTATCAATATAATTACAAAATCGAACGCCAACTAAAGAAAATTTCTGCATGCAAAAACATATCCATAAGGAATAGTGCAATATTAAATATTTTGATAATTATTTGGCTTACAGTCATTTTAAATTGTCGGCCCTGATAAAGAATAAATTAAACGTTCAATAATAAAAAACCATGAACGAAGCATGCTACTACAAAACATCCAAAACAAAAATATAAGGAATACATGCGAGTTCCATCCCGACAAACGGGACCGATTTAATAAAAATTTACACCTATGAATTATGACAAAAAAAAAGACCCAGTCCCTCTTATTTCCGGTAACAAAATACATTAAAAAGTCAAGGACGATAGGCCTTGTAAAATGATTTTTTTTCACAAATCTTTGTGGCGGTATTTGATAATATTGTTGCAACAGGAAATAACTTCAGGAATTAATTAATTTTATTTATTTGGGGGACACATGAATACGGACCAAAAATCTAATCACAAGGAGGTTTGGGCAAATTGCCTGAAAGTCATTAAAGATAATGTAAACTATCAAAGTTATAAAACATGGTTTGAACCTGTAAAAGCGTTACAATTGAATAGAGATGTATTAACAATACAGGTTCCCAGCCAGTTTTTTTATGAATGGCTGGAAGAGCA
>JAWOBQ010000081.1:0-3943 GCA_046484255.1 Bacteroidales bacterium
GGACAGAAAAAGGCAGACGCCGTATCAGAGACAGCAAGAAATATACACGCTTTTTTGTTAATATAGGCAAAAAAGACGGTTTGGCAGCCAGTAAAGTCATTGGATTAGTCAATGACCATACCCGCAACCGTGATATTGCCATTGGAGAGATCGACTTAAAAGACAGTTTTTCATTTTTTGAAGTCGATGAACAATTTAAAGAAACCATCAAGCAATCGCTTCACGGCAAGACCTTCAACGGCCGCAAAATGGCCATCGAAGTAGCCGAAGCCAGGGATAGCAAGAAAAAAGGGAATAAACGCAAACGCTAAACAACAAATAGCCTGGCCTTCCTCCGGCGCAGATAGGAAGGCTGCCATTTGTTACAGCCCGCCGGGGGGGCTTTATAAACGCCCCCTAATCCTTTAATTTCCCTTTTTTCGCTTTTGCTTCATCAGCGCTTACTTCCATAATAGCCGATATCCTTTGTTTCCCGTCCATAAAAATTTTTAAGGGCTTTTCAAAGCGCACATGCCTGAAGAAACCGGTTTCTTCTATCAGGGGCTGAGCATGCAGCTTCTCATAATTGATAATATGATCGGATAGCTCTTGTTGCACTGTCAGGTATCCGATATTCATGGAAGTAACATTATGAAAAAAGTGGGATCCTGAAGATGCGTCCAGCGGGAAATCTTCAAGGCTGGTTTCCACAATCACTTTGGCATTTGATATCTGAGGCCATTCCACAGGAATCCCCAGCCAGCGGTCGCGTGTTCCCCAACGCCCCGGGCCGATCAATACATAATGCCGTTCCTGTTGTTTCATTTTTCTGTTCAACCTCTCAATTTCCCCGACCATCTTCTCCGTTTCCCCTTTATCAAACTTGTCAGCATCCACAAAGATCACATCCTCTATATCTTCTATACATCCATTGCCCATTCCTTTATTGGTATACAACACCATTCTTTCCTTATCCAGGTCTTCAGGATCTATGGAAAAGTCATTCACCGTACTGATCATGGGCTTGATCTGCAACAGGTGAAAAGAGGCCAGATTATTTTTATCTCTTGTAAGGTTTACAGCCCATTCGATCTCTACCGGAGAGCCAATCGCTTCTTCTACAATTTCCAATACAACCTGAATCGTTTTTGCAAGCGGAATATAATTATACTTTAAGATATTGGCAAAGTTTACGATTCGTGGGCCGGCTTTATCGATACCGGGAATAATACGGTCGCTTTCAGGGTCGTATACGGATGCGCAATGCTTTAAAGTCCCATGTTTCTCCGCCTCATCGATATCGAGACGTGCCAATCCGGCGTCATCCCCTTCTCTAAGGTCCACTACCGTTTTATGCATATTAACGGCATAAAATTCCGTTTGAGAGTTTTTAAACTGGTCTTTGGTAGAGTGGATTTCACTTTGCGGATATGCCGGTGAGAAACGAAAGCTTTTTTCTCCTTCCACCACATATTTTCCCAGCCCCACGGCCGCAACCACAAAACCTTCCTCGGGCTTCATATGAGAAACCGGGTAATAATTATACGATTGAGCTACTCCACTGATATGCGGATAAAAATATCCGTCATATTCCTGCCCTACCACTTCCTGCAACACTACAGCCATCATCTCTTCTTCGATCTTATAATTAATGGCCTCGACATATCCCCGGGCCGTCTTGGAAAACACCGAAGCAAACACAAGTTTGATCGCCTGCTCCAGTTGGGATAACCTTACCGAAATATCCGGATGATTATTAGGCAGGATATAGGTTTCGAATATCCCGGCAAAAGGCTGTTGCAAAGAATCTTCAAACATGCCGGAAGAGCGCACCGCAATGGGCTTTTTCAATGTCTTCAATACCCGCTTCAGGCGTCGAACCAAGCTAATCGATAAGCTTCCCTCTATAAACCATGACTTGATCACATCCTGGTCATGCTCTTGATGAATCTTGGTCTGCAAGTCATTCCGCTCCATAAAACTATTAAACTCATCCGTACCGATCACCGAGGTTTTTGGGGTAGCGATATTGATATCCGGCACATGTTGTTTAAAGTCATAGTTATATATCAGATTATTCACAAATGCCAACCCCCGCCCTTTTCCACCGAGGTTTCCACCGGCAAGGCTAACAATATTCGAGGGGTCGTCAATCGCTCCTGGCTCAAAAGGAATGATCTTGCCTTTATTTTGCTCATTACGGTGCCTTTCAATGATGTTCAACAAATATTCCCTGATCTCCCGGGCATTATTAAAGTCTTTGATCTTTGCCGGATGCAGTATCCTGGCCACTTGTATTTCTCCTCTGGCCATCAACCATAATGAGAAGTGGTTTTTTTTGGCATGATACAATATAGATTCATCAGGGATTGTTCGCAATTGGGCCTGAAACTCTTTAAGAGACTTGGCTGTAGCGATTTCCCGGCCATGTTTATCTCGGTAAATAAAATTTCCGAACCCCAGGAAATGGGTAATAAAACTGCGAAAATCCTGCATCAAAGACTCGGAGTTTTTATTGATAAAACTGGCCCTCAACTCATAGGCAATATCTGCATATCGCTGGTCGGAAGATTGCATCACAGTGGGCAGATCGGGATACTTTTCTTTAATGGTTTTTACAAGATCGATCCCGGCTTGACGGTCTACCTTTCCAAAATGCTCAAACTCAACATCGGATATCAGACAAAGGATATTGTTCTTATACTTAGTAAAGATATCCATAGCCTCCTCAAAGGTAGAGCACAGCAATATCTTGGGGCGGGCCCGTAAACGCAAGACTTTATATAATTCATCCGTACTTACATCATCAATAATACGGCTTGTTTGCTCCATGACAATATTATAAAGCAAGGGCAAATACAGGGAGTAATATTTGGCCGAATCTTCTACCAACAGGATCACGCGAACCAGCCCCACTTTTGTATCATTCTCCACGTTGATCTTATCCTCAACCAGCTTGATCATCGCAAAGAAGACCCGGGAATCGCCTTTCCACATAAAAATCCTGTCGACCGAAGGCATCTCATGCTTTTTCTCTTCAAAATCATGTACATCCCTGTCATTATTTAAAAGCAAAAACACCGGAATATAGGGAAAAGCAGTTTTAATCCGTTCGCTTAAAACCACCGGCGATTTCTTATCCACCCCCACCATCAGGATAACCATATCAAAATGCTTCGAGCGCAAGTATTCCATAGCTTCGTCATGATCGGAAACTCCGGTGATCCTGGGCACAGAGGTAAGGTTCAGCTGCTGATACTGGCTCAGCACATATTCCGAAAACCTCCCGCCCTGTTCAATGCTGAAGGCATCATAAAGGTTGGCTACCAGGAGTATCTCCATTACCTTAAAGGGCATCAGATCGTGATAGATATCGCGATCATAATTATTCTTATTCAAAAACATCTGCATAAGCTTCTTTCGCCCCCGTTTTTGCTTATGCTCTTCCCGTTTTTCAAAACTCCGGGCAAATTGGACCCCCCCGCGTTCCACGCCATCCAGATAACCTTTGATCAAGCTGGCCAGGTTTGTGATCAGGTCTGTCTCTTCTTTTAAAAACGGGCCATGATCCATCTCCGGAAATTCCTTGATATAAAATATCTCTATTGTTCCTACACGCTTATCTACCGTTTCAAAATGTTCACGCAATACCCGACGGGAACCCTGAAAGCTGGAAGTGGTATACATTTCCCCGTTAAAGGTGATCCTCGCTGAAGTATATTCAGGATATTGCATAGCCCGGGGAATGATCAAAACGATCTGCTGTAAAGCCTCTTCTATCGGCTTGCCCTGCTTTAAAATATTTGTGGTTTGATTGATGCAGGCCAGCTCCTTTAATCGCTCCTTGCTCTCCTGTACCAGCCTGGAATATTCACTCCCCGATGCCTCTGAATTTTTATCCGATGAAGTACCTGGGTTGTATTTTTGTTGGTCTGTCATAAAATTCCTTTGTTTGATTAGAAAA
>JAWOBQ010000139.1:0-2820 GCA_046484255.1 Bacteroidales bacterium
AAAAAATGGGCCAAACGTTTCGGGAAATACCTGCATCATCTGGAAAGCCTTTTCTATCCGGAACTGATCATCATTGGCGGAGGAGCAAGCAAGAAGTTCGACAAATATGAACAATATCTTAAAAAGGTTAAAACCAAAATGGTGCCTGCTGAATTGCAAAACCATGCGGGAATCATCGGTGCAGCCGTGGAATCAATAGAAACCAAAGAGCAGTCAGCGGGCATACAAACATGAACCGGCGGAAATTTTTCACCCAATCTTTATTTATCATGTTTCTGGTTTTATATTCGAGCTTTGTATATGCCCAGAATATCACCCACCAGGAAACTTCTTACTTCAACAAACCTCTGATCGACCTGAACGACGAAACCCATCGCCAGGTAGTGGTGGATAAAGAGCCAGGTCAATATCTGGGACATGTAACCACAACCCTGCTGGATGATGGCAAGACCATCTATGCAGTATACCCCAAAGGGCACGGCAACGGGCCTGTCGTAATGAAACGCAGTGATGACGGCGGTGAAACCTGGAGCCGGCGGTTGAATACTCCCGAGAACTGGAAGACATCAAAGGAAGTCCCGACCATATTCAAAACCACCGATCCGCGGGGAGACAAACAGCTTATCATGTTTTCTGGTCTGTATCCCGCCAGGATGGCCGTATCGGAGAACATGGGAAAAGACTGGACGCCCCTGGAAAAGATTGGTAACTGGGGAGGTATCGTGGTGATGGGTGATCTAATCAGTCTGAAAACCGGCAAAGGGCATTATATGGCCATGTTCCATGACGACAAGCGATTTTTCACAAAAAACGGCCAGTCTAAATACAAACAGGACCTCAAGGAACATGATAGTCCAAAATTCACCCTTTACAAAACGTTTTCATATGATGGTGGAATGACCTGGAGCAAGCCTGAAGAGGTATATAGTTCCCGGAAAATTCATGTTTGTGAACCGGGTTTTGTACGTTCTCCAGATGGCGAAGAAATCGCAGTCCTGCTCAGGGAGAACAGCCGCGGGGAGAATTCCCAGATCATATTTTCAAGAGATGAAGGCAAAACCTGGACCGATCCTCGGCCGCTGCCCAACATTCTGACCGGGGACCGCCATACAGCCACCTATACGCCCGACGGAAGACTTATCATCTCTTTCCGCGATGTTAGTTCCAAACACAACGAGTTGCGAAAGATGGCCGAAGAAAGAGGCATTACCGACCTGGATAACCTGGCCCGAAAAGAAGGTATGGGCAGCCCTACCGAAGGCGACTGGGTGGCTTGGGTCGGAAACTATGAAGACCTTAAAAAGGGTACGGAAGGCCAGTACCGCATCCGTATCAAAGACAACAAACATACCTGGGACTGCTGCTATCCGGGGGTTGAAGTATTGCCCGACGGTACCATTGTTACCACAACTTATGGCCATTGGGAAGAGGATGAGCCTCCCTACATTCTAAGCGTACGCTTTACACTCGATGAAATCGACAAAAAAGCACAATAAGCACTATAATACCTTGTAATTTTTCAAGGCCTCGTTCCATTTTTTCCAGTGTTCTTCAGACGGCGTATTTCCGTTAAATAGAGAAACTCCCTTTGCTCCGCCTTTATATGCATAATCCAGCGCATCCGCCAGTTCCCCGGGATCCATCTCAGGAAGATAAAGCCCCGTATAAAGAGGCACTTCAGCAGAAAGTTCATTCACGCCTTCGCGGGTCGCCTTTTCAATCCATGAGACTTCTTTGTTATAAAAACTATGGTAGATCATGGGCATGACGGCATCCAGATTCCATTTCGGCCACTCCTGTCTTACCAGCTTTTTGGCAATGGAAGGGGTTGGAAAGACAGCAGCAGTCACCTGCTTATTATAGGGTTTTACAGCACGGGCAATCTTATTGACCAGCGAAGTAATCTGATCATACCGGTACTGATCCCAGTCATCATCTTTTGAAGGATCTTCCAGTTTCAGAGGATCCTTTCCATACTGCTCCCTGAATCTGCGGCGGCAGTCATCGCAATAGCAATAATCCCATTGTGCATATTCTTTGTCCTGAACAATATCATATTTTTCCCACAGGGCCCTGGGCAGGATCACATCCGGGTAGCGTATATAATCCAGATGAACGCTGGTTAAACCCTCCACCTTTGCAACTTCCACTGCATTTTCAGTAATATACTCCCGTGCTTCCTGCTTGCTTGGGCAAAGCCATTTGTAATACCCTACATAAGGGGGATCATCCACGCAGGAAACCCCGTTACGATTGACCATATACCAGTCGGGATAATTCTCCTGCAATTCCTCACTGGTATGACGGGTTCCCATTGTCCATGCATGCAGTTCAATACCGTTTCTACGGGCAATAGGGGCTGACTTTTGATACCCTTCTATATCTCCACCCATGAGTATGGCGGCGATGCCATTTTCTCTGAAATGACCAAACAGCTCATTTAGATTATCAGGGGACAAATCGTCGGGTTGACCTATCCAAGCCCAGTTCTTTAGTTCCGGCCTTCCTTCCGGAGAAGAAACAGACCTGAATCCTCCAAAAGTAACGCCCAAACCAAAAACAGCCACTGTACTTAAAAATTCCCTTCGTTTCATATTAATCGTTATATTTTATAAACCTATTCGTATAATAATTGAATTGGACAAATCCAATGAATTTGGTCGCTATTGCCGGTATTGCGGGCAATTAACCTTTTATTTTTAAAGAGTCAATGCTTCAGCCAATTTGCACCTATAACACCCATAGAAGCCCTTTCAGATTTATGAAATTTCAGCCGGAATGGTTCCTGTTTTTAAAACAAATCCCGTACATTTGTTTGTT
>JAWOBQ010000189.1:0-4929 GCA_046484255.1 Bacteroidales bacterium
CTTCGACAATTCCGCTTCTTTGTACCTCTTTAATGCGTTCTTAGCATTCTCTGCCCGTATCTGTTCGGCCTTTTTCGACCCCGTATCACCGGATTCAATCAAACTACGGAGTGCTCCGTCCGCATGAGCGCCAAGATCAGCAAGCGCCTCAGCCGCCTGCTTACCAGCCACAGAATCACCGCGTTTTAACACGTCAATCAATACGTCTACCCGCCTCGCACGTTCCAAAGCGATACGCGCAGCATGACGTACCAGTTGATTTCCCGTTCAGGAGGTATTCGTTGGCAAAGGCAGTGATATCAGGGAAGAAATTATTAAAGTCGTTATGGAGTTCCTGATAATGGATTTTCACATCATGGATCGCGAATTCCATTTTAGACTCGAAGGCTGTACGCCGGGAAAGCCCTTCAAGGCTTAAGTGCAGACCTTCGAGGGTCATGTAGTTTTTTAGCCAGTTATTCAGGATCATAAAGGGCACAAATTGGCGTGTCCGCTGTGGCAATAAGTTGTAATGCTTAAGCAGCAGGGCATATTTATGGTTGATAAATGCATTGATATCCGTATGAGCGTATGTATTCCAGTTCAACGCCAGGAAATGATCATACACCAGATCAATGATCACGGCAGCATATTTATGGTATTCCGGCTGCAAGCGCTTCACGCTCCGTTTTGCCATAGGGTGATGGTCGGTATGATCGTCTATGGCCCGGTGAAGCATTATCCCATGTTGTATGCGCTTGTCATACTTCAGATACTGACGCCCTTTTACAGCATCTGCGAAAAAATTGCCCAGAATAACATAATCGTCATTCCCGGAGAGATATAAATGGGCCAGTAGGTTCATTTGTCTGGTTTTAGATTGATGTAGATTGATGTAGATTGATGTAGATTGATGTTCGATTGAATTGAATTGGATTGAAATTGGTAGTTTATTTACAGTCTCAGATATATTGACACGAGTTTATTGATAAGTTCGAGGCGGTCCATTGCTATGGCAAAGTTATTACCGGTGGCTATACCTCCGTGTTTGGTCATGACAGCCACGGGGAATTCAGCGATCACCTCTGCAGTTTCTTTGGCCAGCTGGTAGCTTCCGGAAGCCAAAAAAGGCACTACTCCGGCACCTTCGGGCATAATCAGGTCCATTTCGGGATGAATATTGCGGAGTTTATCATTAAGCATTGTGGAGTTCATACCGGGTTCTTTGTGGGATAGCAGGATAAAATCGGTAATATGGGCATGCACCACCACGCGATCGGGAGATTGTGCACGCAGCAGTGTTTCATGTACATACAGGTGCATAAGCAGTTCGGATGTAGGTTTGATCCTGCCGGTATTTTGGTTTTGCAACTGTTGAAAGGCATAACGTCTTCCGTCGGCAGAGATAAATATGATAAGCAAACCCGCAGCAGGGTCATGCTGCATCTCCCGCATACGGGTACCTGAGCCGGATACCAGAAGCTGCCGGCCTTTCAAATGCTCCAGGCAATAACCCAGATCATACCAGGTACTATGGCATACGGTTTGATCATCGCTGTTTATCAGGCAGGACAAATTGCCTGCGCTGGCCTCAGCCCAATCCTTTGAAACAATATGCCGGCAGGTTTCTGCTATTTCTTGCATTACTGATTGTAGCATGTGCTTTTATGTTTGTTGTATATATGAGCCGGGCCGAAAAACTCAAAATTTATTACAGCCGCTGAAAATCAAATGTGATCTTTTCAGACCGGCCTCATATATCTGTTTTGCCACAACAAAGATAAAGATATCATCCCAATTGCAATAAGGCCTGAAGCAAATGATTTTTTTCTATTTTTGAGGCTTCTTACAGAAGTCAGCTTTTGCACCTGTGCAAAAAGGACCTGCGCTCTCTGTCTAAATCATCAATTAATTATATGCCTTTCGTATTCAACATACTTCGTCGTCCTTCGCAGGATTTATTTAAGACCTCCATAATCCCTGCCGCTAAAGTTTCAGATACTCCACCCGTTTTTCGGGATAAGGTAGTATGCAAAATATTCAGTTATTTTTCCGAATATTTAAGCAAAGCATACGCGGTTCCAGTCATTTTCCTGTTGTTCTTTTTCCCGCTCAGTTCTGTTTACGGGCAGCAGGCGGGCAGGGTAATCTATAAGGACAGCGTGTCGCTAAGGGTTAAGCACCGCAAATATAAGAAGCATAGGGAGATCAACGACCAGCGGGTCACTGATCAGTTTATTGATTCATTTTCCAGGAGCATTCCTCGCATTTTAGCATATACGACTTTCAGCATCCACTGGGAGCAGACAATTTCCGTGTCGGGCCAGTTTTTACACTCCCGTCTTTCGGGGCTTCACATACGTGGGTATAACAGTTACCGGGGTTTTCCTGTTTCGGAGCATATGCTTCCGGAAAGGATACGCATGAACTATCATCTGAATTATGAAGGAAGGCGGATTTCGGTTGCAGACACTTTTCAGACAGGCGCAAGCCAGGAAAGTCGTATAAAGCTGGCAGATAGTCTAAAAACCAAAAAGATCGACCTGGACTCCCTGGACTATGCGCTTATTTACGAGCTAAGGCAAAAAGAGCGATTCACAGCTGTGGCATCGGCCATAGACCAGTACTACGAAGATTTTGCGTTGTTGAAGGAAGCTTTGGAAAAGGTGGCTACGATCAGTACGGGCAACCTGAATATGCTGCCGATTTATAATGCCCGCCTTAAGGAGGCAGAAAATACGCTTAAGCGCCTAAGATCCCGGGAATACCTGAAGTTATTGGACCTGGAAAACCATGATCCTCTGCAGTTTCATCCGCGGTTCCTCAATCTGAAAAACGGCATTAGCTTCAAACGAAAGAAGATCGACCGTCAGATGAAGAACCTGGACCGCCTGTATCATCGTGCGGGAGTAAGTTATTTAAAGAAAGACACGAGCATTTCCCGCAAGTATTTCCAAAAGGCGATACAGTCAAACCCATACTACACTGCTTCCTGGCTGTGGCTGGCCAGACTTGATCTGTCGGCTGGTTTTCCGGGGCAGGCTGCAGACAAGGTCGCTTATATCTTCAACGAACTCAAACCGGATACCCAAATGTACCGCCAAACTATAGGTTTTTCCGATAGTTTGTCGCAAGCTTTTGTCAGCAAAGCACAACGGCTGATGGCCAACTCCGATTATAATGAAGCCATACAGTTAATGGAGCGTGCCCAGAAGTTTTGTATCCATACAAAACAATATGAATGCCCCGACGCTATAGACAAGCACCTGAGTTTAGCCCGTTATGGGATCTATAATGCCTATATCTCAGTAGCCCGTAAAGCCATCGAACAAGAACGCCCGGCGATGGCCCTGGAATATATCACTATGGTCGATACGTTTCGCCGGAATAACCAAAGTTCTATCGTTTCCGGGAAGGAAGTGGACGAGCTTTATGAAGAAGTTGCCGGGCTGTTTTTGGAACAGGCGGAGCACCTGCTTAACAATCAACAATATAAAAAAGCCTTATCCCATTTCAGGCAGGCAGGGCAGTTATGCAAAACCTCCTCTTGTGAAAACATGACCGCCAGGTATAAAAGCAGGGCTCACCGCGGTATATACAAAGACATGCTGGAACAGGCAGAGGAGGAACTGGAAAAGGAGAACTATAATAACGCAAATCAAAAACTTGGTGAGGCACAAGCCTATGTACACAAGCACAAGCCCCTGCTTGAAAAGTCACGAAAGCATGAGCAGCTAAAGCAGCAGCTTGCCCATGAGCAGTATAAAGAAAATATGAAACAAGGGTGGGAATATCTGCAACAAGAACGTAATCCTTTAGCATTAAGGGAGTTTGACAAGGCATCGGCATATCTGAGCCGTTACGCAACGGAGCGCAACGACACTTTGGATTCCCTGGCCCGGAAGGCAGCAAGGCCGCAGATCAGGGCGGCCATCAACTATATCAAACAAACACTGTATCCGAAATTTGAGGTCATATACGGAAAACCTGAGCTACTGGAAAAAGAGATCGTAAAGATTGAAAAGGATACGGCAAAATACGGGCTTACGGAAGATAAGGAGATCGCCGAAGGGCTGAAAGAGCTTAGAGATAGTCTGGAACAAGAGATATGCAAGCTGGTGCAGGATTCCCTAAACGATTACCGCCGGCAGGGTAAGCTGGAAATATCAGATGGAGGGTATTTGGAAGCTGAAAAACAATACCAAAAAGCACTGGAAGTAGCCGGAAAAAACCCGCAATGTGAGACGGACAGTACGGAAGATATAAAAAACAAAATGCAGAAATATAAAGCACATTTCCGGTTTTTAGGGATGAAGCGAAATGCTGATCAGTTATACCGGCAAGAGGCCTTTAGCAAAGTTATGGATACCCTGCAGCAAATGATGCATTACTTTAAAGCGCAAGACCTTGAAAACAAAGGACTATCAAGGATTACACCCGTCTCTTATGCCCGTGCCAAAAACGATCACAGCTTCAGTATTTATGTGATCGAACATTATTTGCAGGAACAAAATGACAGCAAGAATGCGCTGGCTGTCCTGAAAGATATAGACCCGGACCAACTGAGTGAGGAAGATTCAAAAAAATTGCAAAAACGTATTGCTAAAGCCCTGGCCAAAAAGGATGCCCAAAAAAATACCCCCCACGATTACCGCGAAAAAGCCGCAGAATACTCGGATAACAGCAAGCGGTTTAACCTTCTGGAACGATACTATAAATCCGAATACCGCAAAGAAAAAGGAATCTTTCCCTATTTCTTCTGATATTTATTATTTTTGTGGTTTAAAATATAGAGTACGGTCTAAAAAGGTAAATGTGAGAAGGCGAACTGCCGGAAGGGTCAGCCAGTGTGCGGTGGGCTTCCCCTTAGGGGCCGGGGGGGATGCGAGGGGGCGAGCTGAGCGACTTAAGTGACTTAAGAGACTTAAGAGACGAAGTGACGAAGTGACG
>JAWOBQ010000301.1:0-7070 GCA_046484255.1 Bacteroidales bacterium
CTTCACCCTTTAGGGACTAAAATAAAAAGCCGTTGAAAACCATGTATCAGGTATGGGCAAAGCTGGTTTTTAGCACTTATTGAATTCAGGTAGTGGAGTGCGACAGGCACGAAATTATAACAAAATGACAGCAGCACACAGAAGCAAAGCGTAAGCGATTAGTGAACCGTTCGAATAGCATTTGTGTTGGATAATATGCACATAAATACATCAGGGATATGGAAATTTTAACCTTAAAACAATTTATTGAAGCCTTAGAACAGACGGTCCCTGCGCGCAAACAACTTACGCGGGATTTTTTATCAGGAAAAAAACCGGATAGCAGGGCTCTAAACACATTAAGAGCAACTCTTGACGCATTGCAAAACATTCCCCGCCGGGGCAATGAATTACTGCTTCAGTTAGAAACCGGGAAGCCTTTGCAAACAGAAGCGGAATACGAGATCACTGAACTAGAGAAAGACCTTATGTTCTTTGAAAAGGGAGAAGATGCATTCTACCGCTATCTGGCAGAAAGCTATACTAATTTTCAACAGGAATTAAACATGGGGTTTTCTTTTTTAGAAGGAGTTCCGGTTCAGAATTTCATTACCGACCGAGACGGTACGGTAAACAATTATTGTGCCCGCTACAACACCTCCATTCAACCGGCTTACAATGCTGTTTTTCTAAGCCGTTATGCTTCCCGCGTTCGTCATTCCATATTATTAACCTCTGCCCCACTCCGGCATAAAGGCCTTGCCGACATCAGTGTTCTGCCGGATAACCGGTTTATCTTAGCCGGCTCCAAAGGACGGGAGTATTTGGATACCGAAGGACAGCAAGGGAATTTACCCATCAGCAGGGCCAAGCAGGAAATACTGGACAGGCTCAACCACAAGCTCAGCAAGCTGTTAGCCGCGGAGCGATATGCTATCTACACCCGGATCGGATCAGGATTGCAATTAAAATTCGGACAGACAACGATTGCACGTCAAGATATCAACCACAGCATTAGTGATCATGAATCAGCCCATTTTCTGGAAAAGGTCACCTCCATTGTAAGAGAAACTGACCCGGAACAAAACATGCTGGTTATAGAAGATACCGGGCTGGATATTGAGATCATACTAACTACAGAACCATCAGAAAACGAACAGATAAAAGATTTTAACAAAGGAGATGGTATTTCGTTTTTGAATAAAGCTTTAGAACTGCAATTACATAAGGGGCCTAATCTTATTTGTGGTGATACCGCTTCAGACATCCCTATGATAGAAAAGTCATTGAAACTCACGCCGGACACCCTTGTAATTTTTGTAACTACCGATAAAAATTTACAAAAGAAAGTTAAAAAAATTTGTAAAAAATATATCTTTGTAAGCAAACCTGATATATTAATTACTTTATTAGGTTCTGCTGAAAAACACGAGATCATTTTATAATGGGCATGCTAACAAAAAGATTATTTGACAGGTGCAAGCGTTTTGGTTGGAATTTGCAAAACCTGTACACGGATTCAGCATAGTATTTCGTTCTTTATGTAGCCCATCATCTGCTTCCCTGGCTTCAGCCTGCCGTATTATTATGCAGCTTTGCCTTGGCAGCGCCCGGATATGATGCACTACAAGCTTTTTTAGCAAGAGCCTAAATAAAATCAAAAAGCAAACAAATAGTTATGGGAATTGACATTTTAAAAGGAGCAATTTTTGATCTTGACGGAGTAATCACACAAACAGCAATCACCCATTTCAAGGCCTGGAAGTTTATTTTTGAAGAATATCTTTATCAACGGGCGAAAATCTACCCGGAGACAACAATATATAGTCCTTTCAACAAGGAGGATTACCTCACGTATGTTGACGGGAAGCCACGTTATGAAGGTGTTATGTCTTTCCTGGAGTCTCGTGGGATTGAGTTACCCTATGGTTCTGTTTCGGATGATGTAGACAAGCGGACGATCTGTGGCCTGGGAAACCGGAAAAACCAAAAATTCCGCGAGTTGGTGGAAGATGAGGGGGTAAAAATTTACGAGAGCTCCATAGATTTTATTGATGCATTAAAGGCTCAGGGTGTACAAGTAAGTGTAGCCTCCTCAAGTAAAAACAGCCGGTATATCATTGAAAAATGTGGTTTACTAGATAAATTTGAGTCGATCGTAGGTGGCATCGAGGCTGAAGAGAAGCATTTACGGGGCAAGCCAGAGCCCGATATATTTATCACAGCAGCTGAAGAGATGGGGCTGCACCCCACTGAGTGTCTGATGGTAGAAGATGCTATATCCGGAGTTCAGGCAGGCAAAAAAGGTAATTTCAGTTGTGTTATTGCCGTCGCCCGGAATGATAATCGTTTTGATTTGCTTCGTTATGGCGGTGATTTCATAGTTAATGACCTGAAAGAGATCGGCTGGAAAGATCTTGAAAGATGGTATGAAGAAGACATCTATAAAGACCTCTGGCATTTACGTTATCACGGCTTTGCACAATCGGAAGAAAAGCTTCGGGAAACATTGACGACCGTCGGCAACGGATATTTTGCCAGCCGGGGTTGCCTTGAAAGTGAACCTTCTTATAAAGATATCCATTATCCCGGTACATATATCGCCGGCTTATACAATAAGTTAGCCACCGAAGTCCACGACCGGAAAATATATAATAATGATTTTGTAAACATTCCCAACTGGTTGAGAATCGACTTAAAAATCGGAGAAGGGACGTATTTGGATATTTTAAAGACAAAGATCCTGTCTTATTTTCACGAGCTGGATATGAAGAATGCCCTTATGCGGCGCCGTATCAAGTTTGAGGACGATCAGGGGAGAATAACCACACTGGAAAGTGAGCGTTTTGCGAGCATGGACAATCCTCATCTGGGCATGATCAGATACACGATCACCCCGCATAATTATTACGAAACCATAACCATTCGCTCGTTTTTGGATGGTACGGTTATTAATGATGGCGTGCCACGCTACCGTGCTTTAAACGCCAAGCACTTAAATGCAAAGGCCCAGGAAGTGCGGAGTGGCAAATTATTCCTGCATGTACAAACCACTGAATCGAAAGTCGATATTTACATGCATGCCCGCCATTTATTGTATAAGAATGGAAAACAATTTGAAACGGAAGGGAAAGTAGTACAAACCACAGAATCGGTTGAGCAAACCTATAGCTTCGATATCCGGCAAAATCAACCTGTATCTTTAGAAAAAACCATTTCGCTCACAACTTCTAAAGCCGATGATGTAAAAGATCCTGAAAATGAAGGCTTTGCCATGATCAGGCAGGCCGGAAATTTCCGTGAAGAGTTTGAACATCATCGAAAAAGGTGGCATCGCTTATGGGATATAGCTGACTTCAAAATAGAAGGCGACCGATTTGTGCAAAAGGCTATTCGTTTGCATATCTACCATCTTCTGGTAACCTCATCCCCGCATAACAAGCATATCGACGCCGGCATACCTGCCAGGGGATTACATGGAGAAGCCTATCGCGGCCATATTTTCTGGGATGAGCTTTATATCCTGCCATTTTTCAATCTGCATTTCCCGGAAATATCCAAAGCTGACCTGATGTACCGCTACCGGAGGCTGGATGCGGCCCGGGAAGAAGCGAAAGCTGCCGGCTACAAAGGGGCAATGTATCCCTGGCAAACCGCTAACGACGGATATGAAGAAACACAAACGATCCACTATAACCCGGTTTCGGGCAAATGGGACCCCGACCTGAGCCTTCGACAAAGACATGTTTCCCTGGCCATTGCAGTTAATATCCTTAACTATTCCCGCTCTACAAGCGACAGGGATTTTATGCATCAATACGGAGGCGAGATGCTGTTTGAAATCACACGCTTCTGGGCCAGTATTGCTGAAAAAGATAAAAAAGATAAAAAATATCATATTAAATATGTCATGGGGCCGGATGAGTTTCATGAAAAATACCCCGGAGCAAAAGAAGGAGGCATTCATGATAACGCATATACTAATGTGATGGTTAGTTGGCTCATGAATAAAATGATCCGCCTGTATAATAAATTCGACCCTGAAGAACTCAAGGATATCAAAGAAAAAACGGGTATTAATGATGAAGAGATCCATAAATGGGAGGATATCCGCGATAACCTTTATCTGGAATTTAACAAAGACGGAGTTCTGGCCCAATTCAGCGGCTACTTCAAGCTGAAAGAACTGGACTGGGAACGCTATCGCGAAAAATACAAAAACATACGGCGCATGGATCGTATTTTAAAAGCAGAAGGAGACTCTCCGGACAACTATAAAGTGACCAAACAAGCTGATACCCTTATGTTGTTCTATACCCTTTCGCCCCAGCAGATAAAAAAAACCATTGAACAAATGGGCTATCCAATTGATGATGCACGAAAGTTCATGCAAAAAAACTACAACTATTATATTAACAGAACCAGCCATGGCTCAACACTGAGTTATGTAGTACATGCATCCATTCTTAAATATCTGCATACAAATAAAACGGAAAGACAAGCCTGGTTTATCAAAGCACTGGAAAGTGATATTAAAGATACCCAGGGAGGAACAACCAAAGAAGGCATACACACCGGCGTTATGGCCGGAACTATAGATATTATAGTAGAAAGCTTTGCCGGAATTGAACTGTTCGACGATTACTTTGAAATTAACCCGGTATTTCCGGATCATTGGAGAGAAGTTACGTTCAAAATCCATCATATCAAACGTACTTTTGAATTCGAATTCAAATTTACGCACGATAAACTGAAGATCACTGCACTAACGGATTTTGAAAACCCTTTTTCCATTAAATACAAAGGCTCTGATTATCAAATCAAACCATATGATACGATAACGATTCATTTAAACAAAAACAATCCGGAAAAATAAAGTTACAAAACAGATACGCTTATTAAAAGCAGGTAAAAAAATATGAGTCCGGTCTAAAAACACTAAATATATCCCAGCCGGTAAAAATCAGCTTTACCCCATCCTAAAGGGAGGCTGATTTTCAGCGGCTTCACCCTTTAGGGTTCGGGTAAAAAGCCGGTAAAAATCAAATGTGACCTTTTTAGACCGGACTCAAATATGCTTTAATCTAAACATCGCAATAACGTATCCATCAAAAATACAAACGAAAGGCCATGATGAGTCGTATATGTGCTATAATCGTTTTTCTGTTACTTTACATATATCCTGTACAGGCAAAGCAAACGGATGTAAAGCGGCATTTTTCCAGGGAGGATTATACCAAACATCTGGATTCGCTGCGCGACGAATTTGGAATAAATAAGGAGATCCATGAAGAATATGAGCTGGAAACTTTGCTGGCTCTCTCCTATTTTCCGGAACTGAAGGATATACACATCATTTTTAAGCCTCGATATATCAAAACCACTATGGCTGCAATTCCCCGAATAGATGCCATATTCTCCTCCAGGACTAAGCGCACATACCATATCTTCATCAATAAATTTATAGAAGACAGCAGCTCTCTCAACTTTGACAGCGTCCCTTTTAATGCACGGATCGGCTTGATCGGTCACGAGCTGGGACATATTATAGACTATCAGGAAAAATCCTCAGTGAGGATCATGGCCAACGGACTGGCCTATGTGTTCAACAGTTCTTTCCGAAAAACCCTTGAAGCTAAAGTAGATCAGATCACTATTGAACATGGGCTGGGCTGGCAACTTTATGATTTTGTGAATTTTCTCTATAATGAAGCAGCAGTGGAAAAAAAATACCTGCACTTTAAAATATTAAATTATCCCAAACCGGACAATTATAAAACATGGCTTTCGGAATATCCCGATTTATATGATCCCAACAAACTGGAAAAAACATTTTCTGATAATGAATGATGAGTCCGGTCTAAAAACACTAAATGTATCACAGCCGATAAAAATCAGCTTTACCCCATCCCTAAAGGGTGGCTGATTTTCAGCGGCTTCACCCTTTAGGGTTCGGGGTAAAAAGCTGCTAAAAATCAAATATGACCTTTTTAGACCGGCCTGAATGATGGTTTTGAGCCCGGCTGATCAGGAATTTTATTCATGATAGCGTCCGGTCTAAAAAGCTTACTTTTGCTTTTCAGTGAAAGTAATATTTTGTTTTTTGCACGATGATATAAATGGATAGAGCGGTCAGGTTAGCCTTGTGTTTTTTTGATTATCTATCGTTAATGCTTTCATATGGATATTGTTTTAATCATTACCGGAACTGTCTTAATGCTCGCCGGACTGGCGGGATGCATTCTTCCTTTGATCCCGGGCCCTCCGGTTTCATATGCGGGCATACTGTTTCTTCATCTTACAACATCCTATAGTTTCAGTGAACGTTTTTTAATTATCTGGTTTATCGTAGCTGCTCTTGTAACCGTGCTGGATTATATTGTTCCCGTATACGGTACCCGGAAATTCGGTGGCAGTCAGGAAGGGGTATGGGGATCTGCAGCGGGCCTGGTGATCGGCTTATTTTTCGCCCCTTTTGGTTTGATCGCGGGGCCTTTCCTGGGTGCTTATATCGGAGAAATGCTGGCACAAAAAGACCCGCAAAAAGCATTAAAAGCAGCTACAGGTTCATTTATTGGATTTATTACCGGTGTAATTATTAAATTTGCCGTTTCAGGCATGTTATTGTATCATTTTGTTAAAAAGCTGATCTGAGTAAACAGGGCTGCCATAATTCCGGCAATTTGATACGTAAAAGTTGTTTGGCACAGGATTATAATATTATTCCAGGATAAAAAGCATACGTATAAATATAACCATATGAAACACCCATGCCGAGGCGTTCGGAACACAGGAGGATGATTAAATGCGAGGAGGCGAACTGCCGGAAGGGTAAGGCAGTGTGCGGTGGGCTTCCCCTTTAGGGGTTAGGGGTGCGCGCAGGGAATGAGGCGTTGAGGCGATAATGAGAGGGTGAGAGAGTGAACTGAGCGACTTAAACGACTTAAGCGACTTAAGCGACTTAAGCGAAGAAGAGACTGAGATACTGAGAGAAAAAGCGAACAGAGAGAATTCAGCTAAAACCGGTAAACGATTCAATGGATCAACGATTCAACAATAAAGCCTAAAAAAAAGCTTTTGCACAGACCAAA
>JAWOBQ010000316.1:0-8151 GCA_046484255.1 Bacteroidales bacterium
GACAAAATGGAAGAAGGCACAATGGAATCGGGAGGAGCAACGTTCATATTTACCGAATCGCTATTCGTTTGGGGAAACAATACCGGAAAAATAAAAATCAACAGAACAAATAGCCATGCAACCTTCAAAAATGAGATTCCTTGAATATTATACTTTTTAGAGCTATTCCCAATATATATATCTGAACAACGTTTCACTGCTCTATAATAATTTTAAGCTTAATTTAGCGAAATCCTTTTAAAGTTAGTATCTTTGTAACACAAAATTTAGGAGAATACGTAGTATTTAAATAAAAATCAAAACTAATCATTTTTTATATTCCTGAAAGTAACGAAAAATGCGAAAATTTGGTATATTCATAATCATGATAATTATTCCCATACATTTGGTTATGGGGCAAGGGTATATCAACACAGTAGTTATCGACCCGGGGCATGGGGGTGGCGATCCCGGGGCTGTAGGCAGCATTTATAAAGAGAAAGATATTGTCCTGGATATTTCCCTTAAGCTGGGTGAGTATATTGAAAATGAATTTGATGATGTTACGGTTATTTACACCCGAAAGACGGATAAATTCATAGAACTTTGGAAGCGCACAGAAATTGCCAATAAAAACCAGGCAGATCTTTTTATCTCTGTCCATTGCAATGCAGCTGGCGCCCGTTCTGCTTATGGTTTTGAAACCTTTGTAATGGGGTTACATGAAAGCGAGAAGAATTTAAAGGTAGCCAAACAAGAGAATGCTGCGGTGTTACTGGAAGACAACCATCAACAACAGTATGACGGCTTTAACCCGAATTCTCCGGAAGCCTACATTATTTTTTCACTATACCAGAATACCTTTTTACACCAAAGCCTGGAGTTCGCTGAAAAAATCCAGTATCAGTTCCGTGAAAGGGTAAAACGGCATGACCGGGGGGTGAAACAGGCCGGTTTTTTAGTTCTTTACGGAACAACCATGCCTGCTGTACTGGTAGAAGCCGGGTTTCTCAGCAATCCTGCGGAAGAAAAGTTTTTAGGCTCCGAACAAGGGCAGTCCTATATTTCATCGGCGATATTCAGGGCATTTAAAGATTACAAAACCCGAATGGAAGCAGACCTCGAAGAACAGGATAGCCGAAAAGAGGATACCACCCTTCAGCTCACTGCCACAAACCAGCCGGACAAAATACAAGATACCACGAAGACAACCGATAACCGTGATATAAAAACACAGCATGAGCAAGAAGAAATAGAACCATCAACGCAGGAAAACGAAGTTATTTTTGCTGTACAATTTTTGATCTCTTCAGAAAAAAAGGTGATAGACAGCAAAAAGGCCCCCAAGGGGGAAAAAGTAAATCGCTATTTTCATAATGGAATGCATAAATATTACGTCGGAAGCGAACCTTCATTAAATAATGCAGTAATTTTACAACATGAAGTGCAAAAGCAGGGGTATGAAGATGCTTTTGTGATTGCTTTTTACAAGGGAGAAAGAATTTCACTCAAAGAAGCCTCCAGACGTATCGCGGAATAAAAATACCGGAAATAAACATATAAAACTTCAGAGAAATGAGAAAAGAAATACGTATCGGGATATTGGTGATTGCAGCCTGTATTATTTTCTACTGGGGCTATAATTACCTTTCAAACAACAAAATATTCAGCCAGGAGAATGTATATTACGCTGTTTATCCGGAGATCAGAAACCTCTCAAAATCAAACCCGGTAAGGATCAATGGCGTAAAAGTGGGGGTTGTCAAAAATATTCAATTTCCTATTGCTCCGCGTGATCACCGGGTGCTGGTCAGTCTGTCCCTGAATAAAGACATCCCTGTACCGGAAGGCACAGTAGCCAAAATTGAGGGAGACCTCTTAGGGTCTAATATGGTTAACCTGAAGTTCAGCAAAAAAGATAATTATTTGGAAACCGGTGATACATTGCAAACCGAAATTGCGACCTCCATACAAGAGGAAGTCAGCTTACAAATGATGCCGGTTAAGCATAAAGCAGAGAACCTTATGTTACAATTGGACTCCGTACTGGCTGTGGTACAGTATATCTTTAATAAAGAAACCCGGACTGATATTGCGCAGAGTTTTTCAAATATCAAACATACCATAGACAACCTTGAACGCACAACCAGTAAAGTAGATGTCATGGTCGACGAGGAAAAGAATCGCCTTAACATAATCCTCCAAAATATTGAATCCATTTCAAACAATCTAAAGAATAATAATCAGGCAATTACACATACTCTGGATAATTTTGCCAGGGTTTCAGATACGCTCTCCCATGCAGATATCGGAAAGACTATGGCAGAACTCAATGCTACAATCCAGGACCTGAAACAAGTAAGTAACCGCATCCAACGTGGGGACGGAACCCTCGGAAAGCTGCTGGAAGATGATACCTTGTATTATGAACTGGAACAATCTGCCGCAAATCTGGATATGCTGGTTGAAGATATCAGGCTGAACCCGCAACGTTATCTGCACTTTTCAGTATTCGGAAAGGATCCCAATAAAACCAGGCATCCCGATAGCCGGAAATGATCATGCCATACGGTTGGCCTTATTGCTCAACCCCGAAAAACTACTGATATCAGGCTATTAAAAGCCTTTTCAGCAAAACTGCCGTTTGCCTTTGATTAGACAAGGCGATTATTTGTTAGCTTTGTTAAAAATAACAGCATAAGCCCTTATAATTACATTGCATTAATATACAACATTATACAAAGTTATATCATAAAATGATTTCAAAATAAGCCCTGAAATAATCATTATTTTATGGAACTAAACAGGGTTTTATTTGTTTGAAAAATAAAAGGAAGTATCAATGGAAAAAATCAAGCTTGAAATCGTAGGTATCTCAAATAGTCAAACACAAGCCGGAGCCTATGCCCTGATTTTGGGAGAAGAAAACGGTGAGCGCCGGCTTCCGATAATTATAGGCGGTTTTGAAGCTCAAGCCATAGCCATTGAATTGGAAAAGATGCACCCGAATCGCCCCTTAACCCATGATCTTTTTCGTAATTTTGCCCAGGCTTTTGAAATCAACTTAAATGAAGTGATTATTAATAAGTTTCAGGATGGGATATTTTATGCGCAACTGGTTTTTCAAACCAATGATGGCCAAAAAATCATTGATTCCCGCACCTCGGATGCCATAGCAATCGCCGTTCGATTCAATTGCCCGGTTTATACTTATGAAACGGTAATGTCAGCCGCCGGGATTATTATTCAGGAAGAGCAGGAAACAAAAGAACAAACCACGGAAACGCCCGGCAATTGGTCGGAAGAAAGTGGCGATCTGAGCCGCTTCAATATAGACGAGCTCACCCAGTTGCTGGAAGAAGCCGTCCGCAAAGAAGAATTTGAACGCGCCTCCCAGATCCGAGATGAAATACAAAACAGAAAACAACAGAGTAGTTAAAGTGGTGTCATAGGAATACCGTTAAGAAGAAAACACCTCTGCCTGTAAAATTTATGCTATAATTTATGCAACAATATATCGGCCTATTGGAACATGTGCTGCAAAACGGTATTGAAAAGCATGATCGTACCGGAACAGGCACCCTCAGCGTTTTTGGATATCAAATGCGTTTTAACCTGCAAGAAGGATTTCCGGCACTTACTACAAAGAAGCTGCATCTTCGCTCTATTATTCATGAATTGTTATGGTTTTTAAAAGGCGATCCCCATATCAAATACCTGCAGAAAAATAATGTAAAGATCTGGAATGAATGGGCCGATGAGAATGGCCATTTGGGCCCTGTTTATGGCTTTCAATGGAGAAGTTGGCCCAACTACAAAGGCGGGTATATTGATCAGATCGCATCCGTTATTGAATCCATTAAAACCAACCCCCACTCCCGGCGTCATATCGTAAGTGCATGGAATACTGGCCAACTGGACCAAATGAACCTCCCCCCCTGTCATATCCTTTTCCAGTTCTATATTGCACAAGGGCGCCTTTCCTGCCAGTTATACCAACGTAGTGCGGATATCTTCCTGGGTGTCCCCTTCAATATTGCTTCCTATGCGTTATTGTTGAAAATGATCGCACAAGTTACAAATCTCAAAGAAGGAGAATTCATTCATACCCTCGGGGATGCTCATATTTACTTAAATCATTTAGAACAGGTAAAAATCCAAAAAGAACGTAGGCCTTATAAACTGCCTGAAATGAAGATCAACCCTGACATTAAACATATTAATGATTTTGCCTTTGAAGATTTCGAGTTGATCAATTATAAAGCGCACCCCCATATAAAAGGAAAAATATCGGTATAGCCTATGAAACCAAAAATTTCTATAATAGCAGCTACAGGTAAAAATAACGTTATTGGCAAAGACAATACTATGCCCTGGCATATGCCGGCCGATTTGCGATTTTTTAAAAAAACCACTTACGGCCATCCTGTAATTATGGGGCGTAAAACTTTTGAATCTTTAGGAAAACCTCTTCCGGGGCGCAAAAATATTATTCTTTCAAGAAACATCACCCTCAAAGATAAATTTGACAATGCCATTATTGTGAATTCATTCTCTAAAGCCTTAAAAGCAGCCGAACAAGCAGAAGAGGTCTTCGTGGCCGGAGGGAGTGAAATATATCAACTGGCATTGCCCTTCACCGACCGCATTTATCTGACAAAAATAGATGTTGAGGTAGAAGGCGATGCTTTTTTTCCCGAGATTAATGAAGAGGAATGGATGACTACCCAAAAAGAGCAGCATAAAGCAAACCCGGAAAATCCATTTGATTATGAATTTATTATTTTAGACAGGGTCTCCTGAGGGCCGTCCGGGATTAAACAGAAGCAAGTGATCTTGAATAATTATCATCCGCTTATCAGGTTTTACGTTTTTCTTTTTTAGCGGCCGGGAACAACACATTATTCAATATCAGCCGGTATCCCGGCGAATTGGGAAACAGATCCAGGCGGGTGGGCGGGTCACCTACAAAATGCTGATAGTCTTCCGGATCATGCCCCCCCAGGAATGTAAACGTTCCGTCGCCCCTGGAGCCATGAATATACCTTGCTTCTCCAATGGCTTTGTTTTGCCCCATGATCAAGACATCCGGCTTTATTAAGCTTTTCCTGAAAGCTGTAGTTTGCCCCATAAACCCTTTAATCACTTGTGTATGGTTTTGGGTAAGCATCGCTGGCACGGGATCCCATTTAGCGGAAAATTCAAAGAGCGTAAAATAATCATCTTCCTTATTCATTTTTTGCATCCGTTGCCTTACATCAATATCAATATTTGCTATATCATACACATGCGGGTTGCTTACCAGTTCGAAATCCTCAAACGCAAAACAATTCTCATAATTCAATTTACTTTGCGCATTAGGATCCATAGGATCTCCATCAAACATTTCAGCACATATATCTACGCCGTCGGCAGCCAGGGCAACATCAAACGAATCCGGGGCTGAACACATGGCAAACATATACCCTCCCCCCAGCACAAAATCACGTATGCGCTTAGCCACAGACAGCTTCATTTGTGAAACCTTGCTAAATCCCAGCTTCCGGGCCATATCTTTATTACGCTTCACTTTTTCCTGATACCACTTAGCTCCCCGGTAATTTGCCCAGAATTTGCCATACTGCCCGGTAAAGTCTTCATGATGCAAATGCAGCCAATCATAGGTAGGCAATACGCCATCCATCACTTCTTCATCATAAATTACATCATAAGGGATCTCAGCATACGAAAGCACCAAAGTTACAGCATCATCCCAGGGTTGCTTATGCTTGGGGGAATAAACAGCTATACGAGGGGCCTTCTGCAAGCCAATTACATCCATATTTTTTTCAGGACTTGAGATTTCCTGCACAATCGAAGCCGCCTGTCCATCCGCAATAACAGAAAAGCTTATCCCTCGCGCAACACACTCCTCTTCTAAACGAGGATGGTGCTTGAACATGAAACTCCCTCCGCGGTAATTCAATAACCATTGTACTTCCACTTCCTGCTCCAACGTCCAGTATGCCAATCCATATGACTTTAGATGATTCTTCTGGCTTTCATCCATCGGAACTAAAATATGAGCCGAATAGAGAGCAGAAGCAACCATCAGCAGGAGCAAAACAAATATAACACGTCGTATATCCATAGCGAAAAAAGTAAATATTTTTTTAGAAAACGAAACGACCGCCGGGAAATTTTATAGCCGTTTGCGGAATAATCAATACAGGACTAAAACGGCACATCCTCCGGGTCACTGCCGGATTCATCCATTTCCGTATTCATTTTCGAGGGCATTGTCCTATGGCTCTGTTGTTCAAACTCACGGCTTGGAGAAAGCGCTTTCATATCAGCACTCATATCTTCATCCATGTCTCTGAACTTAGCAAAATTAGGAATAAATTTGAGCTTAATTTCATCCAGCGGCCCATTACGGTGTTTGGCAATGATAATTTTGGCCAGTCCTTTGGTTGATTCCCCCTCTTCCCCTTCATCAATCATATAATACTCCGGCCTGTATATAAAACACACCATATCGGCATCCTGTTCAATAGCACCCGATTCACGCAAATCGGAAAGCACCGGCTTTTTTGGGCCTCCCCGGGTTTCCACCGAGCGGTTAAGCTGCGAGAGTGTTATTACCGGGATATTCAATTCCTTGGCCAGGGATTTTAATGAGCGGGAGATCGTACTGATCTCCTGCTCCCTGTTGCCTGCATCCAGGCCAACCGCAGACATCAGTTGCAGGTAATCCACAATGATCATTTGGATATCATGCTGTGCCTTTAGCCTCCGGCTTTTCGCTCTCAACTCAAAAATAGAAAGCGCCGGAGTATCATCAATATACAAAGGAGCATCCACCAGGCTATTGACTTTTGAATTAAGCTGTTCATACTCAAATTTTTCCAGTTGCCCCTTTTTAAGTTTTTCCGCCTCCAGCTCTGTCTCGCTTGAGATTAATCGCGTAACAAGCTGTAAGGCAGACATTTCCAAAGAGAAAAACGCTACCGGGATCTGATGGTCTACTGACATATTCCGTGCCATAGACAACACGAAAGCCGTTTTACCCATACCAGGACGGGCAGCCAGAACGACCAGATCCGACTTCTGCCAACCGGATGTCAGGCGGTCCAACTGAGTAAAACCTGATGGAACACCACTTACATGGCCCTCCTGCCGTCCGGCTTCCTCGATATTTGATATTGCAGCAGCGATTAATGTCTGCATCGACTCACTGCTGCGACGAAGGTTTTCCTCACTCACCGAAAACAGGTTCTGCTCTGCACGATCTAACAAATCAAATACATCGGTTGTATCTTCAAAAGCATCCGTAATAATTTGTGAAGATATGCGGATCAGCTCACGTTGAATAAATTTTTGCGAAATTATCCGTGCATGAAATTCTACATTCGCCGAAGAAGCTACGCGGTTGGTTAATTGGGATATATAATAAGGCCCTCCCACAATATCAAGCTCTCCCTGGCTTTTTAGCTCATTGGTCACTGTAAGGATATCTATAGGTTCAGCTTTGGAAAACAATTGTTGAATCGCTTTATAGATCTTGTTGTGAACCTCTTTATAAAACATCTCAGGCTTTAAAATATCTATAGCCTGATTGACAGCCTCTTTTTCCAGCATCATGGCCCCTAAAACAGCCTGCTCCATATCCACAGCCTGCGGAGGAACTTTCCCATGCTCCGGAAAGGGACCAACCGCCTCCCGGTAACCCGATTTTGCTTTGTTTTTCAACGATTTACTTTTGTCGTTTTCCATATCCCAAAAATAAAACGAATCTACTAACCCGAGGGCTTTTTTTGTCCATTTTTTTCAACAATACGCAAAAAATAATGTAAAATTCTGATCCCCCAAAAGATAGATATTATAATTAGTGTTTGTCTATAAAGTCGAGTGTTTGATTCATAATGTTCGAGATCAAGGCTTGCCCCGTTTTTATCGGGTGTTTACCCCGTTTTTTTTATCGGAGCGTGCGAACCGAACGAAGTGAGCTCTTGAACACCTTTAAAAAAAATTAAGCTTTTGAAAAAAATTTTAAACCGCAGTATACTAATGTATATGAGGATTTAAAATTTTTGCAGCAACGCAGATATCGGACATTATGGACAGACACTATTAAACAACTGAGAAATCTTTTTTAAAAAAATACAAATTGAAAACTTCACTTAAATACTA
>JAWOBQ010000009.1:0-19599 GCA_046484255.1 Bacteroidales bacterium
TATCCGGAAGAGTGATAGCAGGCAGATAACGGCGTATGGATATATACGCTGCCGTACTCATAGATAATATATATACTAATAATAACAAAAGGGTGTATATCTGATATACGGGGCTGCCCTCTTTAATAAGTTGGTAAAGGTTCGTCTTCGAATAAGTGGCCGATAGCTGAAGGTGAAATAAATTACGATAAGCGGTTAATACGATCCCTATTAGTACTAATTGTATCATAAATACCATCAAGAGCCAGGAAGGAGCCTGAAATCCCTGCTCTAAAGGAATTACCGGCATTTCAGGATCAGAGACCTGCAAGGCGTGTTCACGAAATACGGATTCCCGAACATCATTATCCGGAGTAAAAGGGTTGACAGCCTTAAATTCAGCTTCCTGTGATAAAAACTGCACGAAAAAAGTTTCCTGCCTGAGGGTTGTACTGTCCTGAACAATCATTGTCACAAAATTACAACGGATAATCGGGATGGAGGAATAAAAACTGTAATTTATAAAAAAGTTAAAACTTATGGATGAGTCCGGTCTAAAAACACTAAATTTATCACAGCCGCTAAAAATCAGCTTTACCCCAACCCTAAAGAGAGGCTGATTTTCAGCGGCTTCACCCTTTAGGGTTCGGGTCAAAAAGTCGCTAAAAATCGAATATGACCTTTTTAGACTGGACTCATGGATACCTGAAACGTAAAAGAAATTCAAAATAATTCTGCTGTACTGTACTTAAGCATGAATGTTTTAACACGCGGTTTTTCTCCATGTTGATATCAATATAGTAAAAAGGGTGTAATTCGCTTTTTATTTTGTGATAGTAATAATTAAATATGAAATTTCCGGGATACTTGGAATAGAGTTTCCGTGCATAAGGAAGTGCTTGGCAGGGATCTTCTTCCATGTCATAATAAATTTTCATTAAAAAATAACATGCTTCTGTGGAAATTATCATATGTGGATTTTCAGATGCCTTTTCCAAATGTTCTAATCCTTTTTGGGCATCTCCTTGTTTATAAAACAATAAAAAGGGGCGAAAAAGCATATAATTTTCCCGGGCGTGATCAAATAAATATAAGTATAAACCATTTATCAGGCGATAAGGCGGATAATCCTGATTTTTAAATACCGGATCTAACAGGCTATAGTACTGGCGAATGGCTTTGAATGCCTCTATGTATTCTTTCCGGCTCATGGATAATCGTGTTTTGTAGGTATAATACATGATCAATAGAAACTGTTTTTCCTTGTCATTATGCAATGCCTCACAGTTTTCCAGCAGATATTCCAGATTTTTATTAAAAAGGGGTTCCTGTTTGCTTTTTAATGATCCACCAAAAATCTTCCATAAATTGATATTTGAGCTCGCAAAATAATACCAGGCTGAGTTTTCCGGATTTGTTTCCGCATGATTGATGATCTGCTGTGCGGAGTCAAACCGGAAATTATAAATTTCATGAAATGCCCGGGTAATCTCCTTGTCGGTCTGTTCATTATGCAAAACCTCCTGAGCAGGGGAAAAATGAACATCCAGGAGAAGGAATGAGGTGGTAATGATCAATATAATAAAACAAGACTTTTTGGCTGTTCTTTTACAATATTTCCTCTGAGACTGAGGAGCCAAACAATTTTTATACGATTGATTACTTCTTGATAGTGTCAAAATGCTTATTTATTATTGATTCTGGTTCAAAAACATTAATTGTTCATAATCGCTGAAAATCAGCGTTGCCCTATATCTAAAAGGAACTGATCGACAGGCAACTCACCCTTTCATGCCGGGCAAAAAGCTGCTGAAAACCAAAAGGAACTATTTAGAACGGTCGCATCATCATTTTAAAAACGCAAAATTAATAAAATTGGGGAATGAAAAATGCTTATTTTTGTATACATTATTTTTAAGGGAAAACAGGGTGTAATTTATGCGTGGGATAGCTGATAATACATTGAAGATCAGCTTAAAGGGTGGATGGCCTATAGCTGTCGGGAACAGGAGAATGAGGCGTGTAGCGTGATGATTGAAACCTTCGGGCGAGGTTAGCGAATGAAGCGAATAAAGGTGGAGTTGATAAACATATCAACATAAAAGCATAATAATGTGCGTTCGCACAGCTGAGTCCGGTCTAAAAAGGGCACATTTGATTTTCAGCAGCTTTTTACCCCGGAACCCTAAAGGGTGAAGCTGCTGAAAATCAGCCTCCCTTTAGGGATGGGGTAAAGCTGATTTTTAGCGGCTGTGATACATTTAGTGGTTTTAGACCGGACTCACAGCTTGAAAGAAAAAAACATAAACAATTGAATATAAGCAAAAAAAAATTAACAGATGAAGTTTTATATTGCGTTTATGCTTCTTACAACGGTTTTTATTAGTAGTTCTCCTAAAAAAATAATGATGGAGCAGAAAATAGAAACCTTACGGGAAGGGAAAGTATTTTCTCAGGAGGCAACGATTTTTTATGCGCATGATGCGGGGAGAATGGTAGTAAAATATAGATCTCCCGGGAACCATGTGATCATTATGAATAACAAGGGAGAGTTAAAAATTTATAATCCGCAGAAAAACCAGGTATTTTTGGAAAATAGTTTAGTGTATAGCACAGATTTAAATATGCTTTACTTTTTTATGGCAGGAAAAATTTACAATATGGGGCTTCGGGAAATGGGTTTTCAATTAAATGATACATGGTATGAAGACGGCTTGATGATATCCTCGTTTTATCCTGTTTCAGAAGGCTCAGAATTCGGAAAAATAGAACTGGCGCATGAGGATGAACAGCCTGTATTTGCCGGGTATTATAATCGTGATATGGAGCTGCTCAGAAAGATATATTATTATGATTACCAGCGTTATGAAGACATGTTGCTTCCGTTAAAGTCGGTGGAATATGATTACTTACCCGATGGGGATTCAATAATAACCAGGAAGACGAATTCAAATGTCAAAATAGGAGCAGAAGCGAATTCCAAGTACTTTGATTTCAAAGTGCCTGAAGATGCAAAAGTGATCACCCGTGAAAGATTGGATTTAAAATGAAACACCTTATTCTTATTCTCACCGCATTTATTGTGGTTCCCGCTTTGTATGCACAAAATTCAGACCGGCAATTGGCGGCAAACAGCCTGAAGGAAAATTATGAAACGCATGATCATCATGGAAGTTTTTTGATCAACAAGCAGCAAGCGCCGAGAATCAAGTACAATCCAATGGTTTGGGTTTTGGGTGGCGGCATGTATATTTATCAGAATGTGATCTCTCCTCAGTTGTCTGCTTCCTGTTATTACGAGCCCAGTTGTTCCAGTTTCAGCCGGGCGTTAATAGCCGAATATGGTTTAGTTAAGGGGGTGTTTTTAACGGCAGACCGTGTAAGCCGGTGTAACCGGATTGCTGCGTTAAACATAAATCCGCTTCATTTAGGCCCTGATGGGCTAAAAGTCTATGAATCATTATCTGTTTATAAAAACAAGCCATGAGATTAATTATTTGTGTTTGTGTTTTTGTTTTGACCATGCCGTTGCTATTTAGCCAGGATAAAAAAGAACCTCCGATGATACCGGAAAAGCAGGTGGGTTTTATTCATCATTTACTCAGGATGGATGAATATGAACAGGCCCATATGGAAATCGACCGCCTGGATCTTCGTCTTTTGGATGAAAAGTGGCAGGATTCCTTGATATTTCTTAAAGGCTGGACGGCATATTGGCAAAAAGAACTCGATACGGCTATAGAATATTTGTTGAAGAGTGATACTAGCGATCATTTTTACGAGCAGTCCCGGTTTTATGCGGCTATCTGTGCTTCAAATAAAGGGGCATATCAGCAATCCGACTCTATATTAGCCGGGGCCGTATTGCAAAAACCCCTGCATCAGGAATTGGTCATTTTTCAGAAAGCCGGAAATGCATTGTTGAGGAATGAACTGAAAAAATATGACAGTTTGAAAACAGGGTTCTCAGATCATTTTTATGCTTTGCAGGAACCCCAAACAGAGATGAATGCGCTTGCCGGGGAAATAGAAGCGTTTAAACCCCGGAGTAAATTTCTGGCGGCTGCCTTATCGGCCATAATTCCCGGCTTAGGCAAAATTTATGCCGGAAAAACCGGAGAGGGGGTTTCCGCTTTTTTAATTACGGGCATGCTGGGAGGCCTTACTGCGGAGAATTTAGTTAAAGATGGCGTCAAAGATTGGAAAACAATCTTAGCCGGTTCGATATTCACAACCTATTATATTGGAAATATCTGGGGAAGTTATTTCGCTGTTCAAATGAAAAGAGAAGAGTTTTATGGTCAAATCCAGCAACAGTTGCTTATTAATATGCATATTCCTTTGCGTACCGTTTTTTAGTTATGCGCAAACGGATTCTTTATTTCGTGTAGCAGAGCATTTTGTTAAAAGCGGAAATTCAGCGCGTGCTATTTTGGAATATGAGCGAATTGCTTATCTGTCAGATCAATCGGAGATCGAAGTAACTGCACGCCTGGAAAAGGCCCGGCTGCAAAAACAAAGATACGCTTTTGATAAAGCCTTGAATACCTTACTTGCTACGCCGATTATTTCTGTTGGCGATTCGTTAAAAGCCGAATTTATCTATGAAATTGCGTTGTGTGCATTTCTTCAAGATGATTATCAGTTGGCTAAGGGACAGTTTGTAAGAATGCGTAAACAAATTGCCGATTCAAGCCTTTATCAGAATTATTCCTGGTTGGAAGTGTTGGCCCTGGTCCAAACCCGGGAATTTGACCAGGCTGAAAACCTGATGTATAGATCCGTTGAAAATTCAAACTTGCCACTGCAGGAAAAAAAAGCGGTTAAAGAGGAAATTGAGGTACTTTTTGAACCTGATAGGTTGCCAAATCTAAAAGACCCCGAAAAAGCAGTTCGGCTATCGTCGTATTTCCCCGGGGCCGGTCAGGTTTATGCCGGGTACTTTTTTGATGGACTGTTAAATTTTGGGTTGCAATTGGCATCTCTTTCACTGGCAGTTTATGCCGGCTATTATCAGTATTATATTACAGGATATGTTGGCGGTCTTGCCATTTTTCAGAGTTTTTATTTCGGAGGGCGTAGCAGGGCGGAATTTTTGGCTGAAAAACATAATAAAATTGAATACCAAAAATTTAATCAGGAGCTGAATAAAACGTTAAATCAATTATGAGGCTGGTCTAAAAACGCAAAATGTATTCCACCTGCTGAAAATTAGATTTGCCTCATCCCTAAAGATGGATGATAATCAGCGACTTCACCCGTTAGGGGTCGGGGCAAAAAGCCGCTGAAAATCAAATGTCACCTTTTTAGACCGGCCTCATACTTTTAATTTCCAACGGGGATGAAAAATGTGTGTTTTTATTCCGGGCTTATAAAAAAAAAGCTGGAAGTATACGTTATACTCCAGCTTTTTAAACGTTCTTTTTAAGCAAGCAATTACCACATAAAGAATTTGGGGTTGTTTACGTATTTACTGATATCATCATCAATGGCCCCCATGAGTAGTACAACCCAGTCTATGGTCACGATTATGCCACAGCCCCCGCCTGTTACAATGTAGCCAATCCAGGTCAGTGTTTCTGTACCCAGATACATCCGGTGAACACCAAAATATCCCACAAAGCTGCATAAAAGCAATGCAGTTATCGGATCTTTCCGGGAAAGTTTTTCCTCTGAACCCTGCATACCGGAAAAATCTGCCAGGTCTAATTGCATTACGGAGCTGATCTCTTGTTGTTCCGCTGCATTGAAGATCGCATCTACTTTCTCAGTATTTACCTTGTACTCTGCTGCTTGCGATTGTGTAGCTCCAAAAACAAATACACATACCGTTAAAATTAAAGAAATTTTCTTCATAGTTAATTTTTTTTTGGTTTTTAACAATTCAAAAGTACACGTTTTTTTGAAACTGAAAAATTTTTTTTTAAAAAATTTTTCAACTACCTGCATCAATCTATCGCAGCAGGGTGGTATTTTTTTCCTATCCGGCTCGTTTGAAATATTTAAAGATTTGGATATGAGAGATTTGTTCATTTCACGCGATTAGGTCCTCCGGTTTAAAAACACTAAATTTATCACAGCCGCTGAAAATCAAATGTGCCCTTTTTAGACCGGACTCATAAATAAGAAATTTGGTTCACAGAGCCGGGAAGATATAAAATTCTTTTATTTAACTTATGGACAGAGGGATATCTTTTTTTCCGATATGTTAGGCTATCCTTAAAAATTGTTATATTTTTGGGCGGCAAAACAGAGGATGGTTAGTAATTTATAATTAATAAAAATTATTTGTATGGGAATTCTTGAAAACATTCGTGCAAAAGCTAAAGCAAACGCCCAACGTATTGTTTTGCCGGAGAGCCTGGAAGAACGGACACTTCAGGCTGCAGATCAGCTTTTATCTGAAGGGATCGCAAAGATCATACTTATTGCAGCTCCGTCTGCGATCACCGCAAAAGCAAAGGAGTTGGGTTTGCAACATATTGACAAAGCCCAGGTTATCAATCCTAAGGATCATGATAAGCGGGAAGAATATGCCGGTTTACTATTGGAGTTGCGTCGACATAAAGGGATGACAAAAGAGCAAGCATTGACACTTGTTGAAGATCCGCTCTATCTTTCTACTTTGATGATTAAAAGCGGAGATGCTGAGGGGGAAGTAGCCGGAGCGGAAAATGCTACAGGGGATGTGCTTCGGCCGGCTTTTCAAATAGTAAAGACATTGCCGGGGATCAGTGTGGTTTCCGGGGCATTTATCATGATGCTGGATAAAAAGGAATTTGGTGAAGACGGAGTGTTGGTGTTTGCGGATTGTGCCGTACACCCCAATCCCACAGCCGACGAGTTAGCACAAATAGCCGTGGCTACGGGAAATACTACGAGGGCCATCGCCGGTTTCGAGCCTAAGATCGCCATGTTGAGTTTTTCCACGAAAGGAAGTGCGAAGCATGAGATGGTGGATAAGGTTGTTGAAGCTACACGGCTGGCTCAGGAAAAAGCACCGCAGATGCAGATCGATGGGGAGTTACAGGCCGATGCTGCCATCATTGAAAAAATCGGAAAGAAAAAAGCACCCGGCAGCAGTATTGCCGGAAAGGCTAATGTGCTGATATTCCCTTCCCTGGAGGTTGGCAATATTGCCTATAAACTGGTGCAACGAATGGCAGGAGCAGCAGCCGTTGGCCCTGTACTTCAGGGAATGGCAGCCCCGATCAATGATCTTTCCAGAGGATGTTCTGTGGATGACATCGTGAACCTGGTTGCCATAACGGCAAATCAGGCAGCAGCCAGGTAACAATTTTTCCTGGCATGCTTTCCCAAAATGTTCAAAAAGAATACTAAGCGTGCTTATCCCGAAGAACCGGGAAAGAAAGACCGGTTTGTTAAAGCCTTTGGAAAAGCAGCGAATGGATAAAAACTGAAAAAGGATGGCCGCCGGGGTGAGAAGAGCATTAGCAGGGGAAAAATGAAATGGCAGGGGAATCAATAGAGTGATCGGAAATGAAAATATTATAAAAACAGTAGGAAATGAAAATTTTAGTATTAAATTGTGGAAGTTCTTCCATAAAGTATCAGTTAATTGAAATGAATGACACCGCCAATCTCCTGGCAAAAGGATTGATTGAGCGTGTGGGAATGGATGATGCTATCCTGAATCATAAACCGAAAGGCAAAGAGGGTGTAAAAGATGTCTTGCCTGTGCCGGATCATCAAACAGGGATTAGCAAAGTTTTGGAAGCCCTTACTCACAAGGAGCACGGGGTGATGAAAGATGTAAGCGATATCAAAGCTGCCGGACACCGGGTGGCTCACGGGGGTGAAAATTTTTCCAAAAGTGCTCTGGTTACTGAAGCCGTCAAGAAAGATATTGAAAAGTGTATTGAGCTGGCCCCATTGCATAATCCGGCCAATCTGGAAGGAATTCTGGCGATGGAGAAAATCCTTCCGCATATCCCCCAGGTAGCTGTTTTTGATACTTCCTTTCATCAAACGATGCCGGAAAAGGCCTATCTATACGGAATTCCTTACGAGTATTATCAAAAATACAATGTGCGCCGTTATGGGTTCCATGGGACAAGCCATAAGTTTGTTGCCCCTAAAGCAGCTGAAATGCTGGGGAAAGACTGGAAAGATATGAAGATCATCACCTGCCATTTAGGGAACGGAGCATCGGTTGCAGCAGTGGATAAAGGCCGGTCGGTGGATACTTCCATGGGGTTTACACCTATTGAGGGGTTGGTAATGGGAACGCGTACAGGAGATCTTGATCTGGGAGTTATCTTTTACCTGATGGATAAAGAAAACCTTAACCGAAATGAGATTTATAATGTGCTTAACAAAAAATCAGGTATGTTAGGTGTATCAGGCGTTTCCTCCGATATGAGAGATATTGAAGAGGCGGCCAATAAAGGGGATAAGCGGGCCAAAGTGGCCCTGGAAATGTACAGCTATCGTGTGAAAAAATATATCGGAGCATATGCCGCCGCTATGGGGGGCGTCGATATGGTGGTATTTACAGGGGGTATTGGCGAAAATGCAAGTATTATTCGTGAACAATCTCTGGAAGATCTGGATTTTATGGGAATTGAGATCAATAAAGCCAGTAATCAATGCATCAGAGGTGAAGACGCGGATATTTCCGGGGAAGGGGCCAAAGTGAACGTGATCGTTGCCACAACCAATGAAGAACTTGTAATTGCCGGCGACACAAAATTGGTGGTTGAAAATCAATAAATTCAATGTATAACAGCTTAACCAAAAACCGCACATCTGAGATGTTATTCCGGATGTGCGGTTTTGCATTTATGAGTCCGGTCTAAAAACACTAAATGTATCCCAGCCGCTAAAAATCAGCTTTACCCCATCCCTAAAGGGAGGCTGATTTTCAGCGGCTTCACCCTTTAGGGTTCGGGGTAAAAAGCCGCTGAAAATCAAATGTGCCCTTTTTAGACCGGACTCATTTATTTTTGGAATAAATTTTTATTATTTTTGCCGTAGCAAAACCTTGTAATGCATGGCACATACAGTAGGGAAATTATTAAAAACCATCAATTCACCATCGGATTTAAAGGAGCTGGATGAAGGCCAATTACTTCAGTTGGCCGGAGAGATCCGTCAATATATTATTCAGGTCGTTTCTGAAAACGGGGGGCATTTGGGGGCCAGTTTGGGGACAGTTGAATTGACCCTGGCTTTGCATTATGTGTTTAATACACCTTATGATAAGGTTATTTGGGACGTTGGCCATCAGGCTTATGGGCATAAGATCATTACGGGACGCCGCGAGGCTTTTGTTACGAACCGTCAGTATGGAGGGATCAGTGGATTCCCTTCTATAGACGAAAGCCCTTATGATGCTTTTGGTGTAGGGCATTCTTCAACCTCTATTTCTGCCGCTCTGGGAATGGCGATAGCATCCGGGCTGAAAGGAGAAACAGACCGTAATCATATCGCCGTGATCGGTGATGGCGCCATGACTGCCGGAGAAGCTTTTGAGGCCCTGAATAATGCCGGCGTTTCAAAATCCAATATCCTTGTTATCCTTAATGATAATGGAATATCTATTGATAACAACGTGGGTACGCTTAAAGAATATCTGCTGGAGATCACTACATCCAGAACGTATAATCGAATAAAGAATGCGACCTGGCGAATATTGGGCAAATTCGGAAAACGAGGCCCCACCCCAAGGCTTATTGCCCAGAAATTGCAACGTTTGCTGAAGTTAACCCTGCTGGATGAGAGTAACTTTATGGAGTCTCTTTATTTTAGGTATTTCGGGCCCCTGGACGGACATGATACCGGAAAACTTATCCGTACAATGAATGATCTGAAATCCATCCCCGGGCCCAAGCTTTTACACGTGATCACTACCAAAGGAAAAGGATACAAACAAGCCGAAATTGATAAAACACGATTTCATTCTCCGGGGCGTTTTGATGTGAAAACAGGCAAAAACATCTCCGAACCTGTGAATGCAGCTGTAACTTATCCGGAGGTTTTTGGGGAAACACTGCTGGAACTGGCAGAAAAAAATAAAAATATTGTAGCCGTTACCCCTGCTATGCCTACAGGCTCATCCTTAAATAATATGATGGCAGAAATGCCTGATCGTACTTTTGATGTGGGGATTGCCGAACAACATGCAGTTACTTTTTCCGCCGGGATGGCCACGCAGGGACTGATACCTTATTGTGTGATCTATTCTACATTCCTTCAACGGGCTTATGATCAGGTAATACATGATGTAGCCCTGCAAAAACTGCCCGTGATCTTTGCCATTGACCGCGGAGGCCTGGTGGGCAATGACGGACCTACCCACCATGGGGTGTTTGATCTGGCCTATCTTAATTGCATCCCCAATATGATCATTGCCTCGCCTATGAATGAAGAAGACTTCCGTAATATGCTGTTTACCGCCCAAAAAGGGATCAAGGGCCCTTTCGCGATACGCTACCCCAAAGGGAAGATCAGCTCCAAACGTTGGAAAACACCATTTCATGAAATCCAAACCGGTACCGGAAGAAAACTGAAAAATGGGCGTGATCTTGCCTTTATTAGTATCGGAAGTATTGGAAATCAAATTGTCCGGGCAAAAGATGAACTGGAAAACCTCAACATTAGCTACGCCCATTATGATATCCGTTTTCTTAAACCTATTGATGAACAGTTGTTGCATGAAGTTTTAAAAATGCATAATAAAATAATTACCATAGAAGATGGTACAATATGCGGAGGATTGGGAACGACCGTGCTTGATTTTATGAATCGCTATAATTATAAAGCGGAATTGGTAAAAATGGGTGTTCCTGACAGCTTTATTCAACATGGAAGCACAGAAAGTCTTTATCGTGAAATTGGACTGGATGGTTATGGGATTGTTACGACCTGCAAAAAGCTGCTTAAGATGGAGAACCCCGCTAAATTAAAGATATCATCTAAATAATGTGCATATGGGGAAATATCTGCAGTTTGCCCTTTTATTGCTGGGGTCTTTATTGGTGGCTAAACCGCTGATCAGTTCGACGGATCCACTTTCAAAAGAGGAGCTGGAACTAAAATATTTCCCCGTTATCGTAAAAGATATTCAAACCGGTTTTGAAATTTCCATTACCGATTCCCTGAAACGTAGTGAATTGGAAGGTGCATATGTGGAAGTTTTTATCAATGGCAAAAAGCATATATATCCCGTTGTAGATGGGAAAATCACCTTTCAACGATCCTTTCATCAACGATCAGAACTAAATATCCGGATTGATGATGTACGTTTTCAAAAGAGTGTAAATCCTATTCCCTTGTGGATGTCCATATTACCACCTTTGTTGGCCATTTTTATGGCCTTATTATTCAAAGAGGTTTTTACGGCATTGTTTGCCGGTCTGTTATTAGGCACATCGATTATTGAGTATTATTCAGGGGGGAATATTATCATGTCTTTGGGGCGCGGATTTCTAAGCATCGTCGATACGTATATATTGAATGCATTGAGTAATAAAGGGCATTTGTCTATTATTGTGTTTTCTTTGCTGATTGGGGGAATGGTGAATATTATCACCCGGAACGGAGGGATGAAAGGGGTGGTAAACCGGCTCTCAGTATATGCGAATACCGCTCGCAGTGGGCAGTTTGTAACCTGGCTGCTGGGGTTTCTTATCTTTTTTGATGATTATGCCAACACCCTGGTGGTGGGAAATACCATGCGTCCGGTTACCGACAGGCTTAAGGTATCCCGCCAAAAACTGGCTTATATTGTTGACTCCACCGCCGCACCGGTTGCTTCCATTGCTTTTGTGACAACCTGGATCGGAGCCGAGTTAAGTTATATCTCGGATGGGATAGAAACTCTCGGGATGAACCAAACTCCTTATAATGTTTTTATAAATTCTCTGGCGTATGCTTTTTATCCTGTCTTTACTTTAATATTTATACTTTTTATTATCGGGAAAAGACGTGATTTCGGGCCTATGCTTAAGGCTGAACGAAAAGCCCGGCATCGTGAGCCCGGGGAGGAAGCCGGGAAAGGTCTCCGTCATTTCGATAGACAGAATGAATTTAAAGCTGTGGGAAATATCAAACACAAAAGTTTCAATGCGATCATCCCTGTGATCGTAATTATTTTAGGTGCTTTTTCCGGCTTGATATATACCGGGATTCAAGCTACAGGATGGAGTGGAGAGCTTTCATTTATGCGGAATATGTCTGGTGTTATCGGACAAGCAGATACATATAAAGCTTTGCTTTGGGCTTCATGGGGAGGGCTCCTCACAGCTGTACTTTTAACCTTGGGGCAGAAGCTGCTGAGCCTGGAAGATACGGTTAAAAGTATGATCAATGGCTTCCGTACTATGCTTACAGCCATTATTATACTGGTTCTGGCCTGGTGTATTGCTGAAGTAACCCGCCATATGCATACCGCCGATTTTATCTCGCAAATACTCCTTGAGATGGAAATGGCTCCTTTCATGGTTCCGGCCCTTACTTTTATTATGGCTGCTTTAGTCGCTTTTTCCACGGGTTCTTCCTGGGGAACTATGGCTATACTCTATCCTCTTATTTTGCCCGCCAGCTGGATGATCTGCCAGGAAAGCGGGCTGGACCAACAGGCCTCTATGTCCATATTTTATAATGTAGTATCCACTGTGCTTGCCGGTTCTGTATTGGGAGACCATTGCTCCCCTATCTCTGATACCACAATTCTTAGCTCCCTGGCCTCTTCCTGTCATCATATCGACCATGTGCGTACACAATTGCCCTATGCTTTAACCGTAGGAGCCGTAGCTATAGTAATGGGAACGATCCCTTCAGCCTATGGGATATCTTCTTTTATCCTTTTTCCGCTCGGAATCGGAGCGCTCTTTTTAGTGGTTCATTTGTTTGGAAAAAAAGTTTGGAAAACAACGGATGCATAGATTTTCTGTGGCAATAGTTCTGATTTTGGTGCTGAGTGCTGTGTGGATTTAGTTTTAGTATTTTTGTGCTATGGGTTGGTTTGAAATCGTATTGTTAATCATTTCAGGAATGCTGGTGGGATTTATCAATACCCTGGCCGGAGGGGGCACTGTTATTTCCCTGTCTGTATTAATGCTGCTGGGGTTACCTGCTAATATTGCCAATGGAACCAATCGTATTGCCGTGATCATCCAAACCATTACTTCCGTTACGTTTTTCCGGCAATCCCATGTGCTGGATACTAAAAATGGCTTGCGACTGGGCATTCCCGTGATCATCGGTGCTGTTATCGGGGCTGAAATTGCTACAAAAATACCGGTGCATACTTTTGAAAATGTTATTGGCGTCATGATCCTGATCATGGCGGGATTTGTTGTTTATAAACCAAAGCAATGGCTGAAAGGAAATTTGCGTTTGCAGCAGAAAAAAACCACGCTATGGCAATATGGCTTGTTTTTTCTGATGGGAATTTATGGGGGATTTCTTCATGTGGGGATTGGCTATTTCCTGCTGGCCAGCCTGGTGTTGGGTGCCGGCTATGACCTGGTGAAAGCCAATGCCGTAAAAGTCCTTATCGTATTGATGTATGCCCCTTTTACATTGTTGGTCTTTATCTTTAATGATGCGGTGAATTATAGATATGGCCTGATGCTGGGTGTTGGCGGTATAATCGGAGCCCTGATCGCTTCCCGCCTCTCTGTTACCAAAGGTGCCGGCTTTGTTCGATGGGTAATGCTGATCGTTATCCTGTTGTTTTCATCCCACTTGCTGGGAGTCGTCGATTATGGAAACCTGATCAAATGATGAACCCTGACCCGGCGTATGATTTTCAGCGGCTTTTTGCCCCGAACCCTAAAGGTTGAAGCCGCTGAAAATCAGCCTCCCTTTAGGGTTGGGGGAAAGCTGATTTTCAGTGGCTGTGATAAATTTAGTGTTTTTAGACCGGACTCATTCATGCATTCGCGGCTTTTTTTTAACCCCCAATACGAACATTATGATGCAGGGCTTGCCTGTATGGGGGGTATAAAGATTAACCGGGGTATTTGTTGGAATGACAGGATAAGACTTCCCATGATGATAAAATTATTTTATTTTTGTAAATGAATAAGAATGAAACAATGGGGAATCGTTTTTTTTTGATATCATGGGTGCTTTTATTAGCTGTCGGCAGTTACGGGCAGACAGCTAAATATTCCAACGAGTTTTTGGCCATTGGGGTAGGTGCCCGTGGGTTAGGCATGTCGGGGGCTGTCTCTGCCAGTGTAGCCGGAGCTGAGGCAGCTTACTGGAATCCGGCAGGGTTATCGTTAATGAAAAACGAGCGTGAATTAGCCCTGATGCATTCCGAATATTTTGCTGGCATCGCTAAATATGACTATGGAACATTTGCTGCCCGTATTGATAACACTTCCGTAGCATCAATTTCAATGATACGCTTTGGGGTGGATGATATCCCGGATACCTCCGAGTTAATTGACAGTGAAGGCAATATCAATTATGATAAAGTCAAATCGTTTTCGGCAGCGGATTATGCTTTTATATTTTCTTATGGAAGAGCTGCTGAAGAAATAGATGGATTACAATATGGGGGAAATGTAAAGATCGTTCGCAGAAAGGCCGGAGATTTTGCCAGCAGCTGGGGGTTTGGAGCCGATATAGGCATGCGCTATGAAACCGGGGAATGGATATTCGGCGCTATGGGAAGGGATATTACAACTACGTTTAATGCCTGGTCTTATAATCTGACAGACCAGATGAAAGAGGTTTTTACCATCACCGGAAATGAGATCCCGGTTTCTTCCGTGGAAATTACAACGCCCCGGATTATTCTTGCCACAGCGCGAAATTTTCGTTTCAATCCGCGCTTGAACCTGCTGGCTGAAATAAACCTTGATGTAACTACTGATGGTAAACGAAATGTGCCGGTGAAAACCAAGCTGTTTAGTATAGACCCCCATATGGGATTGGAGTTAAACTATAATAAATTTGTCTTTTTGCGGGCGGGAGTGGGGAATATCCAACAGCATAAAGCAATTTCGGGAGGAAAAGAAACAACATTCCAGCCGAATGTGGGGATCGGATTAAATATTAAAGAACGCCTTTTTATTGATTATGCCTTTACCGATCCGGGGAATAACTCATTGGCCCTTTATTCCCACGTGTTTTCATTACGATTGATGTTTAATAAAATGAAGAAAAACGATTCATAAGATACAAGTTTGAGTATGCGTATAGATCCGTTGAAATACATATTTGCCACTGGTTTGCTGTTATGCTCTTTGTGGGGGCTTGCACAGCCATATACGAATGATTGGATCAACCATGACCAGGAATATTATAAAATAAAGATCGCGGAAAACGGCATATATCGATTGGATTATAGCACTTTACAAAGTTATGGATTTCCGGTTTCTACGGTCAATCCCATGAATATCCAGATATTCAGCCGGGGGGAGGAACAACCTATATATATTGAAGGGGAGCAAAACGGTTCTTTGGATCCCGGAGATTATATTGAGTTTCACGCCGGCGGGAATGATGGTTGGCTGGATGAACACTTATTTCCAGATCCTGAAGACCATCTTAATCAAGATTACAGTTTGTTTTGTGATACGGCCGTGTATTTTATTACCTGGAACAATTCAACCGCCAATAAACGGATGAGCCTGTCCGCCAATACGAATTACAGCAACTTTCAGCCGGAGAGTTATTTTACGGAGGTTGTCCGGGAAGAGTATACTTCGCATTATCTGGCCGGGGAGCCCACTTCATACGGAGTTACTGATCCGGAATACAGTACGGCGGAAGGTTGGTTTGATAACCCATTCAGCCTGGGAGGGTCCCGCAACAAGATAATAGCTACCCCCAACCGGTACTCTGCAGGCCCCCAGGCAAAAGTCAGCTTTGCCGTTGTGGGAGCTTCCGATTATAAAGATAACAGCGGGAATAGTGTCACTCCAAACCACCATCTAAGAGTGGAATTCGCAAATCAGGTATTGGATACCCTTTATGACGGGTATGTTATTACCCGTTATAATTACAGTATCCCTGCTTCAGAGCTTTCTGCTAATAATAGCTTTAAGTTTAGTTCTGTTAATGACCTGGGAGTAGGCGCTGACCGAAACGCCATTGCATATATTGAGATTGAATATCCTCATGATGTTGATCTGGGAAATTCAGGAGAAAAATATTTTTTTACTGAAGACGGCTCCGGCGGGTTCAGCAGATATGATCTTACAGGCTTGAGTGCGCCGGCAGGAGACTCCGTATATATATATGACATTACCAATGGCAGACGAATACATACCAGCCGTAATGGTTCTAACGTCCAGGCGCTTATCCCAAATGGGGGTGGCAAGAAAAAATGTTTGCTGATATCATCAGGGAATATCCGTCAGGTGAATTCTCTTTATCCGGTATCAAACTCATCTGCCCCGAATAGGTTTACCGACTTTTCCGGACTTTCCGCCGATTTTATCTTGGTTAGTCATAATAAGCTGATCAATAGCCCTTCACAAAGCGTTCAGGATTATGCCGCCTATCGTAATTCCACGGGCTTATCTTCCCTGATCGTTGATGTGGAGGAATTGTATGATCAGTTTGCCTATGGTATTTACAATCATCCCCTGGGGATCCGTAAATTTGTGGAATATGCATGGGATAACTTCAGTGCTCAGCCGGAATATTTGTTTTTACTGGGGAAGGGTTATCGTGCTGCAGATCCTGAGACAAGACGGGGAAATCTTTATCATGAAAATCTGGTGCCTTCCCTGGGAAATGCTCCTTCGGATATTCTCTTCTCCTCCGGGATCGTGGATAGTTTATTTCAACCTGCTTTGGCTACCGGTCGGATTAGTGCAAAAAAAACAGAGCATGTTGATTTATTTCTGGATAAAGTAAAAGAATATGATGCGGCCGCAACACCCCCCCAATCATGGCAAAAACGAATTCTGCATTTTGCCGGCGGAAACAATATTTCAGAACAGCAACAGATACAGGCTTTTTTAAATTCTTATGCCAATATTGCACGGGATACTTTTTTGGGGGCCGGAATCCATACATTTTATAAAACGACTACCGATCCTATTCAGATCAATAAAGTGGAACAGATCAGAGAATACATTAACAAAGGGGCGTTGATGCTAACTTTTTTCGGGCATGCAGCCGGGATTGGATTTGATATCAGCATTGATGATCCTGTAACCTATGATAACCAGGGAAAATATCCTTTCTTGCTGGCGAATTCCTGCTTTGCCGGCGATTTGTTCCAGTCTTCTTCCAGCTCGGCAGAGGAATGGGTGCTGGTAGAGAATAAAGGCGTTATCGGATACCTGGCATCTATTACTCCGGCGATAACATCTGCCCTGCATGTATATTCTACCTCCTTTCACCGGCATTTTTGCGCTACTAATTATGGGGATCCTTTGGGTAAAATTATTCAGCAAACGATTGACGATATTCAGATCAATAATTTTACCCGGAAAGAAATATGCCTGGCTATGACATTACACGGCGATCCGGCAGTCTCCTTGTATAACCATGATCTGCCCGATTATGAAATTTCAGCTTCAGATATCTCTTTTCAGCCAGAGGTGATATCTACCGAAACAGATTCTTTTTTGGTGAAGCTCAGGATTGCCAATATCGGGAAAGCCATACGCGATACATTTTTTGTAGAAGTAAACAGAACCCTGCCCGGTAACGGATCTACGGTTTCCCGCTTAAAAAGAATTCCGGCTGCTTTGTTTGAAGATACCCTGAGCCTGAAATTTCCTGTGGAACGATCGGAAGGGGTGGGAATAAACAAGCTTGAAGTAATCCTGGATGCCTATAATGAGGTCCCCGAGATTTCAACAAATAATAATACGGCCATAGTGGAATTTGATATAAAATCAGCCAATATAATCCCGGTTTACCCCCAGGATTTTGCGATTATTCCAGGGCCCGGAGTGACCTTAAAATCTTCGACCAGCGACCATTTTTCTTCCGCGAAAACGTATGTTTTTGAGATAGACACCTCTGCTAATTTTGATAGCCCTTTACGAACATCGACCTCAATTACTTCTGCCGGGGGAGTGGTAGAGTGGACTCCGCCTATCGCCTTGCATGATAGTGTGGTGTATTACTGGCGGGCAAGCCGGGACTCCTCTTATACCGGCCAATATGATTGGAGAAAACGTTCATTCCAGTATATTCCGGGAGAGCACGGATGGGGGCAGGCACACTTTCCGCAGTTTGAGAATAACCATTATCAATTTTTGCTGCCGCAGATGTCAAAGCGGAGATTTAATTTTGTGAATGTGACAAATCAGATAAATCTGAGAACCGGCGTTTATCCGAACATTGAATGGAGCAAAACGACTTTTAGGATCAATAATGACATTAAAAGAGTATGGACCTGCCTGAACCAGTATCCGGATTATATTGGATTATTGATCGTGGTGTTCGATACTTTGAGCGGACAGCCATTTTTGAGCAAGCTGGATAATGTTCAAAGCAACGGGCTTGGGGAATTTAATAATGTGCATTGTTTAAACCGGGATATGACAACCTTTGAATATTTTACCAATAGCACGATCGGCTCCGGGAATATCGGGCATTATGAAGCCCCTCAAAGCTGGTGGTTTGATCAGATCGTTAATTTTATTGATTCCCTGCCTGATGGTAGCCCGGTACTTATCTACAGTGTGCAAAATCATAATGCCGAGACATACACGGAGCCAATGTATCAGGCCTTTGAAAGTATCGGAAGTGCATTTATTCGGACGATTGATAACGATCAGCCGTATATTATTTATGGAAAAAAAGGGGGAACTATCGGTACGGCGAATGAAGTGGTAGGGCTGGGGCCACAAGATGAAATAACCCTGACAGACAGTATAAAAACACGATGGAAGAACGGTTATATCAAATCTCCGGTGATTGGTCCTTCCAGAAAATGGTATTCCTTGCACTGGGATTTTGCCTATAGCGATCCGCAGCCTGTAGATTCCATATCTCTTAATGTCCTTGGATACAAGCATGATGGGTCTATAGATACCCTTATCAAAGGACTTTCTCCGGATTCATTGAACATCCACGGCCTGGATAACAGGGTTAGCGCTCAGTATTATCCAAGGATACAACTGCTGATGAATACAAAGGATGATTCCTTAAACACGCCGGCACAATTGAAAAAATGGCAGGTTATGTATGCCGGAGTCCCCGAAACGGCTATTAATACTAAAAAACACTTTAGCTTTTATAAAGATACGATCAAACAGGGAGATACGGTGAGAATGGCCATCGCTACGGAAAATATCAGTGAATATGATATGGATAGCCTGAAAGTAAGCTACTGGGTTATCGATAATAACAGGGTAAAGCATATGATCAGTGAAAAGAAATTGCGGCCGCATCCTGCCGGGGATGTGTTGACAGATAGTGTGAAATTCTGTAGCAGTGACCTGGAAGGAACGAATAAACTATGGGTAGAATTTAATCCTGATAATGACCAGCCGGAACTCTTACATATCAATAATATCGCTGAAGTACCTTTTTACGTTCAAAAGGATATTACAAATCCGCTGCTTGATGTGACTTTTGACGGAGTGCGTATTATGGACGGGGATATTGTTTCAGCCAAACCGTTGGTTGTTATTCGGTTAAAAGATGAGAACCCTTATTTGCCGC
>JAWOBQ010000073.1:0-6523 GCA_046484255.1 Bacteroidales bacterium
GCCAGCCCTTCACTGATCCCTTTTGCTATGTCCAAAGGCGTACTTCCAGCCGGAACCTTTTTTATGCTATTGTCTGGTAACCTAATGTTTATCATGTTGATGACTTCCTGATTATCCGCTAATGGCTTGCAAAGATATAAAAAACTGATAAGTCCAGGAATTTTATGTTCGAATTGATTATCTGTAGTACACCCCATAGAAAAGAAGATTTTATAAGGATATGCCTGAAAATACCGGCCAATAATTTTATAGTCCGGTCTAAAAACCCAAAATTTATCACAGCCGCTGAAAATCAGCTTTATCCCATCCCTAAATGGTGGTTGATTTTTAGCGGCTTCACCCTTTAAGGTTCGGGCTAAAAAGCTGCTGAAAATCAAATGTGAACTTTTTTGACCGGTCAATAATTTTATATTTTTGTCGCATGGATGACTCCAAATTATATATGATCCCCACAAGCAGGAAAGAAATGAATGCTTTAGGCTGGGCTCAGGCAGATGTAATTTTATTTAGCGGGGATGCATACGTGGACCACCCGTCCTTTGGGATAGCTGTCCTTGCCCGTATGCTGCAGGCTTATGGTTATAAAGTGGCCCTGGTTCCTCAGCCGAACTGGCAGGATGATTTGCGTGATTTTAAAAAGCTGGGCCAACCTCGCTTGTTTTTTGGTGTTTCAGCCGGCAACATGGATTCTATGGTAAATCATTATACGGCGAACCGCCGCTTGCGCTCGGATGATGCATATACCCCCGGGGGAAGAGCCGGACAGCGCCCGGATTATGCTGCCATGGTGTATGCACGTATCCTAAAAGAGATGTTTCCTGAAGTTCCGCTCGTTATAGGGGGTATAGAAGCATCTATGCGGCGCTTTACTCATTATGATTACTGGCAGGATGCTTTACGACCCGGAATTTTGCCTGAAAGCAAGGCTGACATACTTATTTTTGGGATGGCTGAATATCCATTATTGTCGGTAGCTGAGGCTATTAAGAGAGGAGCCCCACGGGCTCAGCTTATGAAAATCCCACAAACCCAGTTCTTATGCCAAAACCTGCCTGAAACAACCCCAATGCTTTTCCTTAACAGTCATGAGGATTGCCTGCAGGATAAAAAAGCTTTTGCGGAGAACTTTGTTCAGTTTGAGCATAATGCCAATGCTGTGCAGGAACTTCCCGTTGCCCAAAAAACCGGAGGATACTGGCTGTATACAAATCCCTCCATGCCTGCTCTGTCTTGTGCTAAGTTGGATAAGATCTATGACCTCCCTTATACACGGAAACCACATCCGCGATATAAGGGAAAGCCTGAAATCCCGGCTTACCAAATGATCCGGCATTCTGTGAATAGCCATCGAGGATGTTTTGGAGGGTGTGCCTTTTGCACTATTGTTGCTCAGCAGGGAAAGTGGATCCAAAGCCGCTCCCTGAAATCCATACGCAGGGAAGTGAATAAGATCAGCCAAATGGATGACTTCCGCGGGCATATTACCGACCTTGGCGGCCCCTCTGCCAATATGTACCGCATGAAACCCGTGGATATGAATGTCTGTCGTAATTGTTCAAGATTATCCTGCATCTATCCATCCATTTGTAAAAATCTGAATATTGATCATAAACCCCTGATCGATGTATATCAACAGCTGATGAAAAATCCGGAAGTAAAACAATTGACTATTGGAAGCGGGATACGACATGATCTGATTTTTGGTGCTAAAGGAAAATACCGGGAGCCGGCATTGCAATATTTCCGGCTACTGGTGAGCAAGCATGTGTCCGGACGGCTGAAAGTGGCCCCGGAACATACAGAAAAACACGTGCTTAAGCGAATGAGAAAGCCCGGGTTTGAGCTCTTTGAACAAATGAAGGTGGCTTTTGATCAAATAAACAGGGAAACAGGAAAAAACCAGCAATTGATACCGTATTTTATTTCAGGATATCCCGGCTGCACAATCTCAGATATGATAAACCTTGTAAAACGTAGCCGGCGATTAAAACTTATCATGGATCAAATGCAGGATTTTACACCCACACCCATGACCCTGGCCACAGTGATCTATTATACCGGAACAGATCCTTATACAGGAGAAAAAGTGCATGTTCCCGGAGCAAATGAAAAACGTAAACAACGTATTCATTCGCTCATTCGTGGCTAAAAAGATCCACTTTTGAACCGTAAATTTTAAGGACCCCGAAATTATATGAAACACAGCCGTTGATTTTTATCGGCTTTTTGCTCCGGAGCCTAAATGGTGAAGTTGCTGAAAATCAGTTATCTTTTAGGATGGGGGTAGCGTTGATGTTCCGCAGGCATAATAAATTTTGTGTTTTCAGACCAGACTCAGAAAAAGTTAAAAGTCTTTTTAGTTTAAAGATATTATTATATTTACAGGCTAAAATTAAATCTTCATATTTATGGATCTATTTACGTTTCAATTGGATACACGAAAATTATTTCGTTTTGGACAAACGCTGATGCAGAAAATATGTAGTTGCAACTTGCAGCAGCATCAGACAATCAAGATCAAATTCCCGTTTTTGGTTGGCATGTGTTTGTTAATGTCGGTCAAAGTAATGGCCTGGCCGGGCGAGGTGTTGAGATCTTTTGATGCGCCTGGGACTATCAGCACCGGAATAACCTGGGATGGAGAATATCTATGGGTTTCTGACCGTGCCTCCCAGACATTATATGCTTTAGACCCGGAAAACGGGGAGGTTCAAAAAACGTTAGATGCCCCAGCCTGGTGGCCGCAGGGAATGACCTGGGATGGCGAAGCCTTATGGAGTGTAGATATCAAAGGCGGATTACCGCTGAGTGAAAATTATAAAGGGGTGGCTTACCGGATAGATCCTCAGAATAACCGGGTGAAACGTACAGTAAAACTATCGGTAAAAAAAGCTACAGGATTGGCATGGGATGGGGAATATCTCTGGGTAGCCGATAATGCAAATAATGAAATTACCCGGATTAATGCTTATGACGGCACTACGATAACTTCTTTCAAAGCCCCTACGAAACATTCCAACGGCCTTACCTTTGATGGGAAATATCTTTATGTGGCCGACCGCTACCGGGATGAAATTTATATGGTTTCACCGGAAAACGGTTCGGTCATACAAATTCTTCATGCACCCGGGAAATATACACGTGGATTGGCGTTTGACGGTGAATATTTATGGGCGGTGGATTCTGAGTCTGATAAAATTTATAAGATCGTTGCCCGGGATAACGATGAATTTAAGCGATTTAACCCCCGCAAAGTGAAAGTAACGCACACGCATAAAGCTACGAATTTCGGGCCGGGCCTTTTAACGTCTTTGGATATTCATCTGGCTGTGCCGCGGGATAGAAACAGCCAGGAAATCCATGGAGAAGTAGAATTCAGCGAAGAAATGCCGGAGATGGTCAACGATCAATGGGATCAGCAAACAGCTCATTATCACAGGGAAGATATAAAACCGGGTGCTGCCTTTACAGCTTCCATGACAGCGGAAGCTACACTGTATCAAGTCCGGTATTATATCGATCCGGCAGAGGTGGGAACGTTAGAGGATATTCCTGAAGAGATTCAAAAGAAGTACCTTAGGAATAATGAAAAATATCAATATGAACATCCTGTTATTCAGGATGCCGTGTTAGAAAGTGTAGGGGATGAAAATAATCCGTACTGGATAGCCCGGAAATTATATAATCACCTGATCGATAATATGTATTATAAAATGGAAGGGGGCTGGAATACGGCACCGGCTGTGCTTGAACGGGGAAATGGTTCTTGTTCGGAATATGCATTTGCTTATATAGCCATGTGCAGAGCTGTGGGTATTCCGGCTCGATATGTAGGTTCCGTGGTTGTGCGTGGTGATCGTTCCAGTATGGATGATGTGTATCACCGCTGGGCGGAAATATACATGCCCGGGTATGGCTGGATACCCGTAGACCCCAGCGGGGGGGATAAAGACAGCCCCAGAGGACAGGCGGATGCCTTTGGAGCCCTGGATAATCGTTTTTTGATCACTACACAAAGCGGAGGTAATTCGGAAACAATGGAATGGACCTACAACTCTAATGAATTTTATGAGAAAGAACCAAAAACTTTTGTCGTTACCGATCATTTTGCCGATTGGAAATTGATCGAAGAGAATTGATGCCTGGCCACACTTTATGAAGAGAGAAAACTGATTTCCGGCGGGTGGAATACCGGCTTTCCTATTATGAGTCCGGTCTAAAAAGGTCACATTTGATTTTCAGCAGCTTTTTACCCCGAACCCTTAAGGGTGAAGCCGCTGAAAATCAGCCTCCCTTTAGGGATGGGGTAAAGCTGATTTTCAGCAGCTGTGATACATTTAGTGTTTTTAGACCGGACTTTATTATCTAAACGATCAGGGAATAAAACAATATGTGTATGCTTGGAGGTAAGCTTGTATTTTGTATTTTTGCCCTAAATAATTAGTGTCTGTCTATAAAGTCGAGTGTTTGTCTATTATGTCCGTTTTTTTGATTATGCTCGTATTAAAAACCCTTATGCGCGAAAGAAAACTCATTGATTTTTAATATTTTGCAATCCCTCGATAAATGCAGGGCAGGCCTTAAGATCAAACATGATGAACAAAATACTACCTTTGTGGACAGCCTCTAATTACCGTTTTCAAAGTGGGCTTCTCCATGTTAATATGAATAAAATAGAAATTATCGACTATGGCTGTGATCGGAGAAATTATTAAAAAAGCCGTGGAGCTTGCCGATAGGTTTTTTACAAATCCCGACAAGAATGCTGCCCAGCAAGAGGTGTTGAGAGATTTGTTGTCGAAAGCGGAATCGACGGAATTTGGCAGATATTATCATTTCCCCAAAATATTATCCCAGGAGGATGTATATAATGCTTTTTCAGAAAATGTACCTTTTCATAATTATGATAAGATCAGGGAGGAGTGGTGGCAAAAAGTACTGGAAGGGGAAAAAAACATAACATGGCCGGGAAAGACAACTTATTTTGCGGTATCAAGCGGAACTACAAGTAAGAAGAAACATATCCCGGTTACCGATGATATGATGAAGTCTATCCGGCGTGCCGGGATTCAGCAGATCAAGAGCATAGCGAATTTTAACCTGCCCGGGGAATTTTTTGAAAAGGAAATTTTGTTGTTCGGCAGTAGTACCGACCTTGAAAAGGTAAATGATCATTATGAAGGAGAGATCAGCGGGATTAGTCCCAGCCAGCTTCCCTTCTGGTTTGAGGGGTATTACCGGCCGGGGAAAGAGATATCTTCGATAAATAACTGGGAAAAGCGTGTGGAAGCTTTGGCGAAGGAGGCTCCCAAATGGGATATTGGGAGTATTTCAGGGATCCCTTCATGGGTTGAATTGATGCTTCAACGGTTAATCGAATACCATAAGCTGAATGATATACATGAATTATGGCCGAATTTTCAGGTTTTTACATCCGGGGGAGTGGCTTTTGAACCTTACAAAAAAAGTTTTGACCGTCTTTGCGGGAAGCCTATTATTATTATCGATACATACCTGACCTCAGAAGGCTATCTGGCTACCCAGACCCGTAAAGAAACCGATGCCATGCAATTGATCACCGATAACGGGATCTTCTTTGAATTTGTACCCTTCGAGCCTGAGATTATTATGGAAGACGGGGGGATCAGCCAGGATTGCAAAGCAATTCCTCTATCCCGGGTAGAAGAAGGAGAGGAGTATGTGCTTGTGATCAGTACGGTAGCCGGAGCATGGCGATATGTGATTGGGGATACGATCGTGTTTACGGATAAACAAAGAGCTGAGATCAAAATAACCGGCCGTACCAAACATTTTCTCAATGTTGTGGGTTCACAGCTCTCAGTGATACAAATGAATAAAGCGATAAAGGCCATGGAAAAAATCTTTGATTGTGATATCAAGGAATTTGCCGTTGCTGCCACGAAAAAACAAGGAGAGTATATTCACCGCTGGTACATTGGCCTGAAATCCGGGAAGGGACTGGATGAACAAGTATTTGCTCAAAAATTGGATGAATTTTTACAGGGGATAAACAAAAACTATAAAGTAGCACGTTCAAAAGCGCTTAAGGCTGTTGAAACGAAAATTATTCCGGTGGAATTATTTGAGCGCTGGGTGGAAGAAACCAGGCAGAAAGGAGGACAGCAAAAAGTGCCCCGGGTTATGCAAGAGCATGATCTTCAAAAATGGGAAGAATGGCTTAGTATGCAAAAAAAGTAGTAGCCGGGCCCCCCGCCATGGAGAGCCTTTTCGCTTTATTTAATAGGAGTGAGGCCGCTCTGAAAATATAAAGTTTATTTCACCCCCTGATAATTAGCTTTGAACCATCCCTAAAGATTGGCTGATTTTTATAGGACTTAAATTTAATTAGTCTCTGTCCATAAAGTCCCATTTACTGCGTTACGCTTGCCCGAAAATTGCTCATTTACCTGAGTAAACTGCGCATTTTCTGGCTGCGCAAGCCTTGTAAATGGAACCTTCTGAACAGAGACATGATCACTAAGACAGCTTGTCCACTTTATAG
>JAWOBQ010000074.1:0-7502 GCA_046484255.1 Bacteroidales bacterium
GTCAGGGGTATACTGTAGAGGGGTTCCTTGTGTATATAGGAGCAAAAGAAATTGTTGGTTCGGCCGGAGTACTTGAGGCGGTTCTTTATGATATGGATGGAACCGGCACTACCACAAGTGGGTCTAATGAAACGGCGCCCGGCTCTGTCGTAGAGTCTGTAAGCCTGGATATGGATACGGAGGTAGATACTGCCGACCTGACCCCTGTAGTTTTTGATAACCCCGTTAACAGAACAAGCGATTATGCTGTTGGTCTGGAGTTTTCAAACATGGATTCCGATACTTTGGGAGTGCTTGCCAGTGATAGTGGAAATACTGGCGGTACCGAATATTCCTGGGAGCAATGGGATGATCAGTCCTGGTATACTATTTTGGCAGCATGGGCCTTAGATATTGACATGTTTTTCCTCCCTGTGGTTGATATGGGTACGGATATTGATGAGCAGCCGTTTGTTAATGGTGTCAGAATGGAGAGTTATCCAAATCCTGCAGTAGATGTGGTTAATATTGATTATCACATTGAAGAGGCTGCCGGTGTGAACCTTCGCATTATGGATATCTCCGGAAAGACCGTTAAAGAAAAGGCACTGGGACATCAGCAGGCCGGTGAGCACCACACCGCGGTGTCAACTGAAGGAATGGATGCCGGCGTTTATTTTTACATGCTTGAAGCCGGTAACAATCGCCTTGCTAAAAAGATCATCATACAATAAAGTTGTTTTTTCATTGGATAATCATAAAGCTGCTGTTTTTAACGGCAGCTTTTTTTATTTTTGCCAAAATTATAATTATGAATGAACTTTTCTGGCTGGCCATGTTGCTGGGGAATTTTGGCTTGATATTATTGGCATATCGTATATTCGGCAAGATGGGCCTTTTTATTTGGGTGCCTGTAGCGGCGATTACTGCTAATATACAGGTGATCCAGGGGATTGAGCTTTTTGGGTTTGCCGCTACTTTAGGCAATATCGTCTATGCCTCTTCTTTTTTGGTTACGGATATATTATCGGAGAATTACGGAAAAAAAGAGGCGAACAAGGCGATCTGGATCGGTTTCTTTAGCCTGATAAGTATGACGTTACTGATGAACCTGGCACTTTTGTTTGAGCCTTTGCAAGAAGAGTTTGCCCAAACAGCCTATCAAAGCCTTTCTACTATTTTTACGCTTATGCCGCGTATTGTTGTGGCCAGTTTACTGGCTTATATCGTTTCTCAAAAACATGATATTTGGGCTTATCATATGTGGAAAAGGCGATACCCGGGTACGAAAAATATCTGGCTGAGAAATAACCTTAGTACTATGGTTTCTCAGTTGATAGATAGTATATTATTTACTTTTGTAGCTTTTCTCGGGGTATATGAAATGAATGTATTATGGCAAATAGTAGTGACGACTTACCTTTTGAAATGGATCGTGGCGGCTGCCGACACACCTTTTGTTTATATTGCAAGTAAAATGAAAAATAATGCTATTGTTGAGTAAGTAGATCTTTCTATAAAGTCGGGTGTTTGATCCATAATGTTCGGGTTCAAGGTTTGTGATTTTGCATATCTTTGAATGCATATTATAACGAGTCTGTCTATAAAGTCGGGTGTTGGAATCAGAATGTTTAAGATCAGGGGTTACCCCGTTTTTATCGGGAGTTTGCCCCGTTTTTATCGGGCCTGCAAACCGAACGAAGTGAGCTCTTGAGCACCTTTAAAAATAGGTAAGGTTGCAAAAACATTTTAAACCGCAGTATGCTCATGTAGATGAAGGCTTAAAATTTGGGAAATATGGCAGATATCGGACGTTATGGACAAACACAATTTAAGGTAAAATTTTCAAAAATTAGATTTTATGGATGGAACATTAGGGGATATTATTACTGAATGGCTGGAACAACTTGGGCTCACCGTTCAGTATGCAGAGTGGGTAAAGAATGTGATCATCGTTATTTTGATCGTCATACTGGTTATCTTTCTTGATAAAGTAGCCAAGCATTTTTTGATCCGTTCTGTAATCCGTATTGCCAGGAAGACACAAACACGTTGGGATGACAGGATCGTAAGCCGAAGGGTCTTTCATCGCCTGACACATTTGCTGCCGGCCATCGTCCTTTACTTTTTGCTTCCTTCGGCACTCAGGGATATGCCCACATTGCTAAATATCCTTCAGGCGGGGGTAAAAATATATATGGCCGTTGTGGTATTGCTTTCACTGGATGCACTGTTAAATGCCTTTAACGATATTTATCAGACATATGAGATATCAAAAACAAAGCCGGTCAAAGGGTATATACAAGTGGTGAAGATCCTTCTGTATGCGGTAACCGGGATTATTGTGATTTCCATATTGCTCGGGAAGTCACCTTATGCATTACTGGCCGGGCTTGGTGCTATGACAGCCGTTTTACTGTTGATCTTCAAGGATACTATCTTAGGGCTGGTAGGGAGTGTGCAGCTTTCGGCCAATGATATGGTGAGAATGGGCGATTGGATCTCCATGCCTGATTTTAATGCTGACGGGATTGTGGAAGAAATAACCCTGGCTACGGTGAAGGTTAGGAACTGGGACAGAACTATATCCACAGTGCCTACTTATGCCATGCTAACCAATTCATTTCAAAACTGGAGAGGGATGCAGGAATCCGGGGGAAGACGGATCATGCGATCCATAAAGCTTGATCAGAACACCATTCGTTTTCTGGAAAAAGAAGATATTGAAAAGTTAAAGAAGATCCATATCCTTAAGGATTATATAGAAGCAAAACAGGAAGAATTGCATGCGTATAATGAAAAATATGCAATTGATAATGCTGTAAAGGTGAATGGCCGTCGCCAGACGAACGTGGGGGTGTTGCGGGCGTATTTGATGGAATACTTAAAGCGGCATCCGAAGATCAATGAAGGGATGTTGATTTTAGTACGTCATCTGGAGCCGGGTGAAACAGGACTCCCTGTACAATTATATGGTTTCTCCAGCGAACAGGCCTGGGCTGATTATGAATCTGTACAAGCCGATATTTTTGATCATGTGCTTTCCGTATTGTCTGAATTCGACTTAAAAGTATTTCAGAATCCTACAGGCGACGACCTCCGGTCTCTGAAACAATAAACAGCATTATTCTTCAATGCTTACTGCTCTTGGGATGTCCAGTGGTAAGCGGGTAAGCAGTTCGTAATTCAACTGGTTGGATAAGTCTCCGAATGAAGCTACGGTAATTTCCGAATTTCCTTGTTTTCCGATCATTACCACTTCATCCCCTTTTTTCGTTTCCGGAACATCGGAAATTTTTGCGATCAGCAGGTTCATGTTTACAATTCCGATAATATCTACACGGTGCCCATGGATCAATACCCTTCCCTGGTAGCTTAAAGAGCGGCTATAGCCATGGGAATACCCTATCGGAATAGTGGCAATTTTCATGTTGTTACGGGCAATATAGCTGGTTCCATAGCCTACAAATTCACCGGTTTTTACTTCTTTCGTGCTCATGACTTTACTTTTCCACGAGATCGCGCGTTTCAAAGGATCTTGTTTTTGCTCCTTCCGCCCCACATAATTGATAAAGGTTTCGATACTGGGCCAGAATCCATATTGCATGATCCCAATGCGTACCATATCCATGATCGTTTCCGGGTAGGAAAATGCAGCAGCTGAACAGGCAGTATGTCGCTTAGCCGGGATAAGACCATGGCTTACCATTTTTCTATATGCACTGCGGTAACGCCGGATCTGCATCTTAATGCGGGCATGGTTGGCAATGCTTTCTGCGCCGGCATAATGCGTGCAAAGCCCTTCAAGGGAATAGTGCTCCGTATTGTTCTTCAGGATCTGGATCACCTTGGTGAATTCTGCATTGTTAAAGCCGGTGCGGTTCATTCCGGTTTCCGCTTCAAGATGAATGCGGGCCGGCTTGCCCACTTCTTTTGCCATTTCAAGGGCGGCCATTAAACGGTCAAATTCAAAGACAAAAAACTCAATATCATTGTTAATGGCCCAGCGTAAGTCTTGATTTTCAATCATTCCCATGATCATGACGGTGGAGTTATTTACACTGGCTTTATGGGCCCGGAAAGCTTCATCAGCATTAAATACCGAAAAGTGATCAATGCCACAGGCTTCTGCTAATGGTACAAATAATTCTATACCATGTCCATAGGCGTTTCCCTTGATCACTGAGGAGATGGTAACATTGGGCCCCAAATGCTCGCGTAAAAAATTGAGGTTATTCTCCAGCGCTTTACGGTTTATATATAATACGGAAGTTGCAAACATTGTTTAGGCTTTATTCAGCGCTAAATTAATTATTTCCATAAACATAGTTAACCCATAAGGGATTATTTTTTCCGGGAAATCATAATCCGGGTTGTGCAGGTCTGGCGTATTTTCTCCTGATCCCAGTGCAAACATTGCCCCCGGGTATTCCCGGGTGAAGTAGCCAAAATCTTCAGACCACCGGTAGGGCAGTTGCATCTGTTTATAATCAAAGCCATTGTTTTTAGCTGCTTTTTCAAGCAGTTCGTAGCATTTGGGATGGTTTTCGGTGGAGGAAAAGGCTTCAGTCCAGTCTATTTCCACATTCAGCGAGTGCTTTCGGGCTATTGCTTTTGCATTTTCAGCCGCCATATCTTTTAAGGTTTCCAGATCTGCATTCCGGTAAGCGCGGATGGTTCCCATTACTTCTGCATAGCCCGGGGTAGTTCCAAAGGCCCGTTCGCCCAGGCGCGCATGGATCACCGTGATCAGGCAGAAATCACTTAGGGTCTCAGCGGCTTGCGTTACCAGCTCTTCAAGCATCTTTATGATTTCAGCCATTGCAATAGCTGGGCTTTGGCCATTTTCCGGTTCTGCCGCATGCGAAGTCTTCCCTTTTAAGCGAATGATCATACCGGTGGATGCACTGGCAAAAATGCCCTGACGGCTCAGTATCTGTCCGGCCGGTTTCCCCGGGAGGTTATGCAGGGCAAATAGATAATCCGGTTTTACCGCTTGCATTTTTGGATCATTAAGCATTTGTAAAGCCCCTTCGCCGGTTTCTTCCGAAGGTTGAAACAATAAAATGACGCGTCCCCGTGCAGGAGGGGTTTTGCTTAACATATCCGCCAGTCCGCTGACTATTGTCATATGGCCATCATGACCGCATTTATGAGAGATATTATCTACTGTTGAACCATGATCGAAGGAATTTACCTCTTCAATCGGGAGTGCATCCAATTCGGAACGAATAGCTATTGTAGGGCCTTCCCTGCCGCTCTCAAAGAAAAAAGCCATACCCGTGCCCCCAATGCCTTCTATAAGGCTACTGGGGTTGGCCGTTTTGATAAATTGCTTTATGCGCTGTGCCGTCTGATACTCCTGCCCCGATAGCTCCGGATGCCGGTGAAGTTCACGCCGGAAGGCAATGAGCTTTTCCAAATGATGAATATTGTGCTTCATAGGTATTGTTGTGATTTTCTTTTAAAGGTTCTTAATAGATTGCTTTTGATTAAAAATGGATGCAAAAGTAAAATATAGAATAGCCGATGCTCCGATCCCAAATACATTGGCATCCAATTCCAAAGGCAGAGGGCCTGCAAATTCTGAAAGCAACACTGTCGTGGCCCCCCCGCCAAGCATGGCAATAATTGCTGCCGTGCTGTTCCGGTTTTTTCCATATAGTGCAACCAGTACCGGTACAAACAGGCCGGAGACCATAAAAGCATAGGAATAAAGCATCAAATCCAAAACATTGGTCATTTTTAACGCCAGTAACAAAGCGACCACTCCAATAATTAAGGTGAGCCCCTGGGAGGTTCTCAGTATTTCTTTGCGGGACCGTTTCCTTTTGAAGAGTTTATTCAGTAAATCGGTTTGCAGGTTTCCCGAGGCTGCCATCATGCAGCTGTCTGCTGTTGACATTATGGCTGAAAAGTATGCGGACATCATCAGGCCCATTAGGCCAACAGGCAAAATATTGCGTAAAAGAATAGGCAATCCCATTTCTTCATCGGTGGTGACCCCGGCATCATACCCCCATTCAATAAACAGCCCGCTTTGGGCAGCCACTTTGGCAAACAGCCCCAAAGTAACACCCATAAATGCCATAAGAGGATACTCAAAGAACCCTGCAATTATCCATGCCCGGCGGGCTGTCTTTTCGCTACGGCTGGCGTAAATCCTTTGATAAAGGGTCATCCCTACAAACCATATGGGCAAAATCGTAAATAACCATTTGATGAGGGTTTGCCAACGAACATTTGTCAGGGTTAAGAATTCCGGTTGAAGTGTCTGCCGGATAGTTTCCATTCCTCCCACGGCGTGATATCCCAAAGGAATGCCGATAAAAATGAGCCCGCCCATCAAAATAATCCATTGGACGGTGTCTGTGTAGATCACCGCTTTTAACCCCCCTAAAACTGTATAGATCACCGCTATAGTGCCCATTACGATAAGAGCCTCTTGCAAACCAAGCCCGTCGAATGTGGCCGAGGCTAACTTCGCCCCGGCCAGGATCTGTGAACTGGTGAAACCAATATAGCCAATCCCGGAAATAAGTGCGGCTACAATAGCAACCCGGAAATCAAAGAAATGTTCAAGGAGCTGGGGAAAGGTATACATGTTTTTCCTGCGGGCAATATGGTATACCCTGGGAATAAGAAAAGCCGAGGCCAGCCAGGCTCCGATTAAACCGGTAAAGAGCATCCAACTCCCTGATAAACCCATCACGAAACCTAATCCGCCCAAACCTATGGAAAAACCCCCGCCTACGTCTGTGGCGACAACCGATAAACCGATGTGAAAGCTGTTCATCTTACGGCCGCCTACATAATAATCATCGGCCGTCTTGTTTAAATGCAAAAACAAAAAGCCGATGCCTAAAACGCCAATAATGTATACAATAAATACTGTTAAATCTATCCAATGCATGCCGGTTTGTTTTTTGGCTTCAATGAACAGATTTAATTGTTCACTGTAAGCTGTTTGAAATAATATTTCTTATTTTTGAAATGGTTCAAAAGTCGGAAAAATCTGCTTAATAAACAAACCGGATTATGGCGGATCTTTTTCAGGGCCTCCCGGTACAACCTATGGCTTGTTATTGGAAACCGGTATAGGGGTCTGGGAATTGATTGGAAGTGCGGTTGCCTTTTTCTCCCTCTTTAAACGGGAAAGCCCCGAAAGTTAATTGGCTTTAAGATGAAGCAAAGCTCTTAAGTAGTCTCTGTCCGTAAAGTCCCATTTACTGCGTTACGCTTGCCCGAAAATTGCTCATTTACCTGAGTAAACTGCGCATTTTCGGGCTGCGCAAGCCTTGTAAATGGAACCTTCTGAACAGAGACATGATTACCAAAACACGTTGTCCACTTTATAGACAGACACTAAGGAGTGAATATTTTGTGTTGTTTTACCGGGCTCAGAAAGAAAAAAATTTGGCCCTGCTTTAAATATCGGTTGAGTCCGGTCTAAAAAGGTCACATTTGATTTTTACCGGCTTTTTACCCCGAACCCTAAAGGGTGAAGCCGCTGAAAATCAGCC
>JAWOBQ010000094.1:0-3032 GCA_046484255.1 Bacteroidales bacterium
ATCAAAAGGGGGAACAGTATGATCCTTTGCAGGGAAAGGAGCATAAATGGGATAAAGTAAAAGCTAAAGAATATTGCGAAGCCGCAATATCGGCCTATCCCGGATCTCATGGCGCTAAGCAATGTCGCGTCTTACTGGAGAAACTCCTTAAACCAGGATTTTCGCTTGAGATGGATTATGCTTGTATTCCAAACAGCCCGTCTATAGCATCCTTACAGTATAAGAACACGGACAAGGTGTTTCTTTCACTTTATGAGATCAAGCATAGCCAATGGGAAGAATTGAACCGGAGAGGCCGCGAGAAAATACGGGAAGCGTTGAAAAATCGTGATGCAATAAAAAACTGGCATATCAGTCCGGAGGATGACAAAGATCTGCAGCAACACCGGGTGGAAGTTGATATCCCGGCCCTGGCTACAGGGCATTATGTGCTGCTAGCTTCCAGTGATCATGATTTGGAAACGGATTCGGCAAATAGTATCTATAATAGTTTTTTTGTTACAGATCTTAGCCTGTATATGCATTCATTGAATCATGAAAAGCATGAAGGGTATGTTTCCGGTCTTCGGTCGGGAAAGCCCGTGGAAGAAGCAGAAATCAGGCTGTATAAAAGAGATTATGATTACAATTCAAGATCCTACCGGGATAACCTCATTAAAAAGATACATACCGATAAAGACGGATATTTCAATGTCCCGGCTGAAAAAGATAAAACAGTGCATTACAGAGTGGCTTTGCGCAAGGAGGATGATCATTATGTAGTGCCAGAACGGTTTTCTCTGTACGGACATCGGTCTCAAAGAGCAGAAAAAGAAAGAATAAAAACCTATCTTTATACGGATCGTGCCATATACCGTCCGGGGCAGAAGGTGTATTTTAAAGGGATTGTTCTTGGGTTTAGGGGTGATGATCATAAGATCAGAGAAGACTTTAGTGCTTCGATCAAACTGATGGATGTTAATGGTGAGCAAGTAGAACGGATTGATGTTCAAACCAATGAATACGGTTCGTTTAACGGGTCTTTTGTGTTGCCTTCTTCCGGCTTAACCGGCCGGTTTCAGTTGCGTGGCGAGCATGGTTCGAAGACAATCCGGGTGGAAGAATATAAGCGCCCGCGTTTCGAGGTAGAGCTGCAGCAGGTGGAAGAACCTTTCCGTTTGGGAGATGAAGTAGTGATGAAAGGAAAAGCAACTGCTTATGCGGGAAATAGTATCAGTGATGCCCGGGTGCGCTATGAAGTGAAGCGCAAGCCGGAATACGAGCCCCTGGGCTATGGTTACGGATTTTTTATCCCTCGGCCCTCTCAAGGGGAGGAGGTTACCGTTAGCCATGGGGAAGTAAAAACGGATGAGCAGGGAAATTTTGATATTTCTTTTATCGCTGTTCCGGGAGAAAGGAAAGGGGAACATATCAATACCATATTCCGGTATAAAGTAACTGCCGATGTTACCGGGATCAGCGGCGAAACACGCTCGGACAGCAGGACGGTCTCGGCAGGAGAAAAGGCGCTGCTGCTGGATATTAATATTCCGGAAAAAGTCGAGCAGACTGAGCCTATGGTATACCGCCTGAAAACTGAAAACCTGGATGGTGCCCAGGTCCCCGCGGAAGGAGAACTGAAGATCGAACGCCTGAAACAACCAAAACGGCTGCTGAAAAACAGACGATGGGATGTGCCGGACAAATACGTGCTCCAAAAACAGGAGTTCGTGGAAAAATTTCCGCATGAGCAGTACAAAACCGAATTGGACAAGCCATCCTGGAAAACAGAAGAGGAGGTTTTTGGTTGTGAATTTAATACTAAAAAAACAGACTCTATGATCATGAACTGTGCGGCAGATTGGGAGGAAGGGGTTTATCGTATTACGATCACTTCCCGGGATATATTTGGCCGCAGGGTGAAAAAAGAAAAATATTTTACGCTTTATGACCCCCAAAGTAAAAAGATGCCGGAAAAAACCTGGCTGTGGACAGAGATCAATAAAAGCAGCGCTGAGCCGGGGGAAGAGGTAGAACTGATCGTAGGATCGGCTGCCAAAGATGCAAAAGTACGCTTTTCCTATGGGATGAACGGCAAGCTGTTGCATGATGAACAAATAACACTTTCCGAAAACAAGCAAAAGCTCTCTATCCCCGTTAAAGAGAGCTGGCGTGGCGGGTTCTTTATCTATCTGATGATGACAAAAGAAGGGGTCGTTTATCATAAAGAATACCGGGTAGCCGTACCCTATACCAATAAAAAGCTGGAAACACAACTGCTCACCTTCAGGGATAAACTCAAACCGGGGAGCAGTGAAAGTTGGAAGCTCAGGCTCCGCGGGCCTGAAGGGGAGACGGTTGCTGCCGAAATGCTGGCCTCTATGTATGATGCTTCCCTGGATCAATTTGTGACCCATAAATGGGGGTTTGATTATCTATCCAATAACTATGCCGGAAGAAGAAAATTAACTCCCTCCGGGCGCTCTTCTTCTTCGGCTTATCTGAATATGACACACAGGAAATACCATATGCCGCAGGGCTTGAAAATGGAGCAGTTTGATCATTTTCAAATTCATATGCAAAGGCATAAGTTTGGCCTTTCTAACTCCGGTGATCTAAATATGGTTATGGAGGCAGAATTGCAGGAAATGCCTATGATAGATCGTGATAATGAGAAGCCAGAAGGGATCTTTATGAAGAAAAAAATTGAGGACACTGTTCCTCAAACGGATGGAGAAGCTTCTCCTAAGGTGCGTACCGACTTTTCCGAAACGGCCTTCTTTTATCCCTCGCTGGAAACGGACAAAAACGGGGATATCTTACTGGAATTTACCATGCCCGAAGCGGTTACACGATGGAATCTGATGACTTTATCCCACAGCCGTGATCTGAAAAGTGATATACTTACACGAACTGTGCAAACACAAAAGGAACTGATGGTAATGCCTAATATGCCAAGGTTTTTGCGTGAATCGGATACGATAATCGTAAGCAGTACCATCAGTAATTTATCGGAAGATACGTTAACCGGGCAGGCCCGGATCAAGTTGTTC